>NZ_JBIMEV010000041.1:0-41175 GCF_051262595.1 Salipaludibacillus sp. CF4.18 | reverse complement strand
CGGAAGATCAAGAAAATGATTATTATGCTTACATAAATTAAGTTTCACCTAAAATTATTACACAACTTTCGCAGAATGAAGTAGGCAGGTGGGTATGCTCTTAATGTAGTTAGGTAAGCCTCCCCAGGTAAATACCTGTGAAAAACTACTTAGCTATGCGATTTTCAACTTCTAAAGGAATCATCTAGGTACCGCCAGTCCATGAGCTTTACAGAAATTAAATTGATCTGATTATTCTAGGCGTGAAAGTTGATTTTATTATAAGTTTGCTCATTTCTAAGGGTGCGCAATAAAATGAAGCATCCAGTATTTCATTTCCCTTTAATACTCAAATACTTAGTTTAGACTTCAGATTAAATTTTTACTTCCAAATGTATTAACCCAGTCTTGTTGAAACTGATCTATGCTGCTTGATGTACTCAAATGAGAAAGTGATTGTTTTAGAATATCTGGGCTAGCAGTGATAGAATGAGTTCCAAGCATCGCGCAATCATGAACCTGTTTAGAGTTTTTAAAGCTTGCGGCTATCACCTGACAGTTATAATCAAAGTTATTAATTAGAAAGAGACTTTCTTTGACGACTTTTAGTCCATCACCACCGTGGTGGTCTATACGATTAACGTAAGGAGCAACATAAGTTGCGCCTGCTTTTGCAGCCCAGTTTGTTTGTTGAGGATGGAAAACTGCGGTTGCCAATGTAGTAATATTATTTTTTTCGAGATATTGGATAGCTTTTAGCCCGTTTGAAGTAACAGGGATTTTTATCACAGTATCTTTTCCAACCTGGTCTAAAAGCTGATAGGCCTGGTTAATGAGTTTATCATATTCATCTTCAATTACTTGTGCAAATAATAGTTGGTCTTTGTGGAGAACTTCTCGGATGTGTTTTAACAAAGATATGGGAGATTCATTTGTTTCTTTACTTAGTATCGATGGATTTGTTGTGACACCATCAATAGGCAGTATGTTGTTTAACTCTTTAATCTCATCAATATTAGCTGAATCAATATAAATTTTCATTTAATCACTCCAAGTTTGTTATTTGATAAAAGAAAATAACGAGCACATAATTTATATGTACTCGTTTATCAAACTGATTTAGTGCATCACTTGTCCGCCTGTGACATTAATAGATTGTCCTGTCATGTAAGACGCCTTTTCTGATGCATAGAAGATAACGGCATTTGCAATATCATCATAGGTACATCCTCTATTTAATGGTACCTTACTTTTGTAAACATCCAATACTTCATCTTCTTGAATGTCTAGCTTTTTCGCATATTGCGGGATGAGGCTTTGGAACATAGGGGAATCCAAAAGGTTCCCGGGCAAAATTGAATTGACACGAATGTTATGTTCAGCCAAGTCGAGGGCAAGACTTTGTGTTAGTCCAATACCCCCAAATTTAGAAGCAGAATAAGCGGAATTGTGTTTACTGCCAACTTTACCAGATTTAGAGTTAATCTGAATAATATTACCAAATTCTTGTTCAATCATAGTTTTAGAGATCTCTCTCGCACAAAGGAAGTATCCTTTGAGGTTGACATCCACTGTTTTGTCCCAATCATTTACTTCAAAGCTAGTAATTTTCTTGCTGACGGCAACGCCAGCGTTGTAAACTAGAAGATCAATGGTTCCAAATTTGTTTTTTGCTTGATTGACGAATTCCCTGACATCGTCCTCTTTCGTGACATCACTTTTGACGGCTAATGTTGGAATATTGTATTTTTCAGCTACCTCGTTAGCTACTTTCTCAGCATTTTCTTTATTTATATCAACGACGACCACTTGATAATTTTCTTCAGCAAGTCGGTAACAAAGTGCTTCTCCGAGACTTTGACCTCCACCTACAATAATTGCTGTTTTCAAACTCATATAGAACCCTCCCTCTATTTTAATCGCGTAAGATTTTTATTTTATTTCCATCTTGAACTGGAGTAATTTTTTTATTTTCAAGGCACAGATATCCTGGCAATTCCGGCTCAGTTTTTCCGTAGAAACTCAGGGTGATATGACCCAATTGATTGAGATTTTTATTTACAGCACTACCTACTGCGGTTACGTCGTAGGATTCTTCACCGATATACAGTGTGTCGCCAACCTGTATATCTTTATGAAGTTGATTTGTTTCATGTAATACACAATATTCTTTCATTTCTTCCGGTGCATTAGAGCTAAATAGAATAATCATTTGGTCATCATAAAAAGAGTCAACCATACTACCAAGTTCCACTACGTTTGTTTCATAAATGACTGTCATCTTTCACAACTCCTTTAAATATTGATACTGATACTAGTAATTTGTATATAATCCGAAGCTGGCCAACCAGGCTACGAATACAGTTGGTGCCCCTGTTAAAAATCTGGAGTATAAAACGGATGGAACTCCAACCTCTACTGTTTCCGGTTCTGCTTCCGCAAGACCAAGACCTACTGGTACAAAGTCAGCTGCAGCTTGAGAATTGATTGCAAATAATGCGGGTAAAGCAAGTTGAGGTGGAATATTTCCTCTTCCTATCTCCGTACCAATTAATACCCCTACAACTTGAGCAATAACGGCTCCTGGTCCTAAGAATGGGGATAACAGTGGGAAAGAAACCACTAATGATATGACTAATAGACCGGGTAGAGAACCAGCGTAAGGTGATAAAAATTTAGCAAATAGATCACCGATTCCTGTCTCTAAAATTACCCCGATAAGCATAGCAACAAAAGCCATAAAAGGTAGAATTGTTTTCAATACTGTATCGATAGTATCTCGACCTGCTTGGAAAAGGTTATTTACAATATTACCCATTCCCATTCCAATCTTAGTCATGAGTCCTCTTGGTCTTTGTTGTTCACTTATTTTTTTGTCAGAAGTATATTTTCTCACTGGTTCTTTTGGTTCTTTATTTTCTGTCTTGACTGTGGCAGAAAGTTGAGACTTGTCGTCCAATAAAGTAATGTCTTTAGGACGCACTGCTGACACATATATGTCCTCTGTGATATGCTTAGCTAACGGGCCACTTTGACCTGTTGCTTCGATGTTTATTGTCGGGATCCTCTTTTGTGGATAGATACCACAGCGTAGTGTGCCTCCACAATTGATAATGACACAAGCCGTTTCTTCGTCTGGAACACTTGTTTTAAATCCGTCAACTAATTCACAATCAATAAGCTCAGCAACCCGAACCGCAACGTCGGGTATGTCGCCACCTGTGATATAAACAACTTTGTTTTTCTTTTCATCTGTGTGGATATGAAGTGGCCCGCCAAATCCACCTGGTCCTGCCTTCACTTCAATGGATTGATAGTTATTCTGACTCATATTAACACCCCTTTATAATTCAATTTTCTCTTTCAGCTTAATTCCTTGTTGCTTTTCTACAAATGCAGTTGTAAAGTCTGTGATCCAACCTCTGAAGAAGTTTGTAACAATACCAACTAAGAAATAAAATACAGCAAGTTCACCGACAGGTAACCCAAGTGTTGTAATACCACTCGCAACACCCAAAAATACAAACAATTCACCAGGATTTACGTGTGGAAATAATCCGTTATGTGAATGACACGAATAAGACGCAGCTGCGTAATAACTGGGCTTATGTTTTTCAGCCAAAAACCTTCCAAGTGATAAAGTCATAGGATTTGCTAAAAAGAACGTTCCTACCACTGGTAAGATGAAATACCTCGAAAAAATATTTGTCCCTGCCTTCGCAGCAAAATTCTCCACTCTCTCTTCACCAATAAACTTTACAATCGCATTCATTGCTACTAGTAAGCAAATCAATAACGGTATAATTCCTGTAACAAAATCAACAAATACTTCTCCACCGGCTTCGAACAATCCTATGAAACCATCAGCAAAATTTGTAATTAAATCTACCATTTTTTCACCCCTCTTTTAATTTAAAAAACTTATTTGATATTTTCTTGAACAAACTCGGATGTTCTAAAACTTCACCTCCTTCTAAAACTACAGTTTTATATTGGAAGACTGCGTCTTGTATAGAGGCAGCCGTCAATACGTCATATTGTTTTAAATCTACTTCTTTGATTTTTAAGATGCTTTTCTCTTCTAATCCTTTAAGCACCTTTACTTTAGATAACACTGTAATACCCTGCATTTTTCTAGCGTCTATTATTTCTTTACGAGAATTCACTCCTAGCAAGACAACTGTGCCTGCCCGGAAAAACCCACGTCTTCGTCCAATCGCAACTTTTCCTTTTCTTCTCATCTCTACGAAATGTTTATTGAAATGCTGTATTTGGAGAAATCCTAGGAAGCTTTGAACCAACCAAGCCAAGCCGATTAAAATAATTAAATAAATGATCATTTCCCCACTCCTTTAAAGCGTTCTCAAAAGTTATTTTAATAATTCTTTGGCTGTTTCTTCATCTGTAACTAGCACATTTATAAACTTTCCTTTTATTGCTCCCAGGATTGAAGGAACTTTCTCTTTTGATTCAGCTACACCAATTGAATAAGGGACATTTCTGAGTTTAGGTAATTCAATTGCAATTGTTCTTTCCGCTAAATCAGAATGAATAACTTTCCCTTCTGCATCATAGAATCTTGAACAAATATCTCCGATGGCATTTTCTTTATCTAGTTCTTCTACTTCCTCATATCCAAAGAATCCCGTCCAAATGAGGTTCGATGATTTTAATTGGGCTCCTATACCTAATACTGCTACATCCAACTTCGCCCAATAATCTAGAATCCTTTTAAAGTGTGGAGAGCTTATCGTATCGTCCTTAGTCTCCCTTTTATTTACAATAGCAGCTGAATCAATAAAATGTGCTTTTCCTTGAAATGCTTCAGCAGTTTTATAGATGATAGTATTTACGTGATAGTCTGCATCAACAGCGCCCGGTCCACCAACTAATGGAACAATATCAATTTCTCTTTTCTCACAGTTAATAAGTTGGTTCGAAACATTGACGATTGTCGTCCCCCATGCAAATCCGAGTGTATGCCCATTTTTTAGAATGCGTTTTAAATATTCAGCGGTAGCCAAACCAAGCTTTTGTTTAATTACTTTCTCATTATCATCAAAAGATGGCACGACAATGACTTCCTTAAGTCCGAATTTAGCTTCTAATTTTTCCTCTAGGTTATATACATCTTCAAAGTCGGAATTAATTTTTATTTCAATAATACCTTCTTGTTTCGCTCTTTTAAGCATGCGACTAATCGTTGTTCGATAAATTCCTAATTCTTTAGAAATCTGACTCTGAGTCATTTCTTGTTCATAGTACATTTTTGAAACTTTTACTAACAGACGGTGTTCTTGCCATAACGACATATTCTTTCACCTCTCGCTCTCACTTGCACATATGTGCAACGTGTGAATATCTGTGCAACTCATGATTCTGATTATATGGGAGCTTGTTTATTTTGTCAAGGAGACTTCAAATTAAATTTAAAAATAAAAGGGTTAGTGGATCCGGAGTATTAATATCCGGCGAGCTGCCTCATTTTATGCAGTAGATCATGAGGTTAAGAAAAGATATACAGATCATATTATAGTTATCATAGGATTCTGAGAAGAGGGGCTGATTATTTCTGAACTATTTAAAAGATATATCCGAACTATTGCTCTTGGTTCATTTTCTAAAGATAGAGTGGAACGGCATTGCAGAATAAATGGTACGAAAACATAACTAATACTCCTAACCTGCCTCACTTATTTTGAGATAGGTTTTCGTTGTCCACAGCGCTGGGCGTAATCTATAGGGTGTAAGTCCCGAACTGTGAAGGTAGAAGTAACATATAGCTTAACGCACTGGTGTCCACGGTGACGTGGAATCTGAAGGAAGCAAGCGGAAAACCTCCGGTCACAGGAACACGAGCTTCATAGAAGGCTAGGTGTAATTGGAAGAGTTTGCAAAACAAAACAAATTCCTTTCTACCAAAGGTGACAGAGTAAATGAAGCAGATAGATGGAGGGAAAGGTTACGTCCTTTTACCTGGGGAGGTCTGATAGATAAGCGCAATCCCCATGGGGTACATTAGAAGGGCTGAAAGCTGTTACCACACAAGAAGAACGGACAATTCACGTAGGAGTTGGCTACTTGCCGTAATATCTATGTTCAATCTAAAAAAGCGGGTTTACGCGTAATAAAAAGCATGACGACATTTAAAACTCAAATTAAAGATGAATGAACAGAAAGTGCAGTAGACTGCCATGGAAACGAAAATTCCTTGGTTTTTCTTTTACTTTTCACAAAAAGAATCCAAAAATCTGAATTTCAAAAGAGAGTTTCAAACGTTTTAAACGTTTGAAACAATGTATTCGAGTGTTAACTTCTAGAAAGAAATCGATCGCTATGGAAGGAAGAATCGAAAAGTTAATTTCTACTTTTAGAATTCTTACTATACAGTGCAATCACTTTACGATTTTCCTTCTTCCATTCAGCGTTTCTAATCATTGGAATAGAAATCTCCCATATTCCATATAGGTCATGAGCATTGAAAGTTCCAGTGTCTTTTGATCATCACTTAAATAGACGCAATGATTATCTCATATTTTAAATAAAAAAAACTATAATCATAATATATGTAAATATGTCACCGACATTTAATAACAATAAAAATACTCTTGTCTTCAATATGTTTTAATGAAAGATTAAACTCCTAAAAATAGTACATCTCTTAGAATTGTTCAACCAAAAAAAACGACACCATTCCTCGTAAAGACGAAGAACCGCATCGTTGATAGGTTTATGTATGGTGGAGCCAAGGGGGCTCGAACCCCTGACCTCCACGCTGCCAGCGTGGCGCTCTCCCACTATGGTTAGTTGCACTGCCCCAAAAATTATCGGTACCCCAATGTGTTAAACCATCAAATAGAACGCAGGCTTCCCCTACTAAATCAAGTAGCTACCTATTTCATTACCAAACCACCATCAACTATCATACATTGTCCGGTGACAAAAGATGACCAGTTACTTGCAAAGAAAAGCACACTCCCTACAATATCTTCAGGCTTTGCAATTCGATGAAGAGGTGTTTGGCTTTTTATTAATTCTTTTATTTCTTCTTTTGTTGATCTGCTTGCATCGGTTGGATAAACAAGTCCAGGTGCCACGCAATTTACTGTTATTCCAAAAGATCCTAAATCTACAGCTAAATTTTGAGAGTACGCAAGAACAGCTGCTTTTGCTGTATTATAATCATGGTAAGGAACGATAGGACGGAAAACAAGATTGCTAACCATATTAATAATCCGACCAGCTCCGTTTTCCTTCAGCACAGGGATAATATATTTGCAAACATTATATGTTCCTTTCAAAGCTCCATCAAGCTGAAGTTGATAGTCTTCCCACTCAAGTTCCCAAGCTAGTTTTCGTCTCTCTGGATCAAATGTATAGTTAGGTAAGGCATTATTAACAACAATATCAATCGTATCAAACTCCGAGACTACTTGAGCAATCATCGTTTTCATATCAGACTCGATAGTAACATCACCTTGTACTGCAAATGCATCAATATCGTAATGTTCCATTAATTTTTCTGCAAGGTTTTCTGCCTTATCTTTGCTTTTTACATAATTAATAATAACCGTCGCACCTTGTTGAGCGAAACCTTTTGCTATTTCTGCTCCTATTCCTCTACTAGATCCTGTAATGAGAACTACTTTTCGCTTTAATTCTGTATCCATATTTATCACCTATTCTAATTGTTCTACGAATTCATTTGTTGTAAAGTTTTCGATATTTACTCTTTCCTCAAGTAGCCCCAAATCATAGTACACTTCTTCTACTTCTTGTAAAACTTCGGTATTTAACCACCCTAATCCTTTTTCTTCTAATTCATCATTCGTAGAAGATTTATTCCGAATATGAATGATTTCAATATTTCTATCCTTATCTTGTCCATCAATTGCAGCATCAACAGCGATTTCAGCAGCTTCTTCTGGTTGGTCCATTGTATAATTGACACTATCGCGATAAACTTGTAAGAAACGAAGAAGCATATCTTCTTTTTCTTGGAACACGTCTTCTGTTACAACAAAGACATCCGCTGGGGTATTTAACACATCTTTTGCTTCCATAACATCTACTTCTCCTATATCATTTTGTTGTGCATCAAAAAGACCTGTATCTGTTGCTGCTGTTGCAACAACCTGGTTATTCATTAATGGGCCAAAATTTAAAACACCTGTCTCAATAATATTTACATCTTCCTCTGTCATCCCTGCTTGATGAAGAAGAACAAGAAGATTTTGATATGTTCCGCTAGCACGACTATAGACACCGACATCTTTTCCACGTAAGTCTTCCATCGTATTAATGTTGCTGTCTTTAAGAGAAACAATATTAAAGACATTTTCAGGATAAATATTATAGATAACTCTTAGTTCCTCCCCTTGTTCAAGAGCTAAGAGAACAGCTTCCACATTTGCAAAAGCAATATCAGCATTCCCAGAAATAATATTTCGGACAGCATCTCCGCCACCAGATCCCGGAATATACTCAAAATCAAGACCAGCTTCGTCAAACCACCCTTTTTCATCTGCTAAATAAAGGTTACTTTGTTCAACAATTGACTGACTCCAAGAGGCCATTTTTATTTCCTCCATGGGTTGTTCTTCCAATGCATCATTATTTACCTGTAAGACTTCTTGTTTCTCCTCATTGGTTCCACATCCAACAACACTTAGTGTTAATAAAGTAAATAAATATGCAGGACCTAATTTCTTTACTAGTTTCTTCATTTTATTTCCTCCTTCAAAACATGTACTTTTTAAAAAATATAGCTTCAATCCAACAAATAGATTGATACAACAAAATACCTTTAACTGTAAGTAAAATAAAAACAGAAAACATTAACGTCGTGTCCATCATTCCTTGGGAAGCAATGATCAGTGCTCCTAACCCTTTATTTGCACCAATAAATTCACTAACGACTGCACCCACCACACTTAATATAACTGCCACACGTAATCCGGAAAAAATGTATGGCATAGCGGCAGGTAAGCGTACTTTCATTAAAGTTTGATAGGAAGTCGCCCTTAATGAGCGAAACAACATTAATTTATCTCTACTAACATTGGATAGTCCGGTGACAGTATTTTCAAATAATGGAAAGAAACAAACGAGAGCGACGATTAAAATTTTTGGTGTATAGCCAAACCCAAACCAAAGAACGAGCAGTGGTGCTAAGGCCAGCTTCGGCATCGCTTGAGAAGCGATAATATAAGGATGTAAAATTTCCTGCGCGGGCTTCGATAGAGAAACAATAAATCCTAAACCAATACCAAGTAAAGAGCCTGCAAAGAAGCCACCAAATACTTCAATGGATGTTGCGATTATATGTGGATAAAAATAGCCACTTTGAAAATGTTGCACAAGGTTGAAGGCAATATCTGAGGGAGTTGGCAGAATGATCTGTGAAATGTCCTTTATGCGTACAACTCCTTCCCAGATAATCAACATGACAAGGAACAATAAGATTGAATAAAGCTTCATTTTTTTCATATAGAAGAGCCACCTACTCCTTCAAAATGTTGATAAATATCTTTAATAATAGTAGTTGTAGAAGGCTCGAACTTCCACTCTTTTCGTCTTGGTCTAGGAAAAGGGACAGAAAACTCTTTGACTGCTTGTCCTGGTTGTTCTTCTAATAAGAAAACTTTATCTGATAAGTAGACAGCTTCTGTAATATCATGTGTAATAAATATAATTGTTGTCGAAAATTCGATGGACAGTTCCATCAATTCTAATTGAAGCTGCTCCTTTGTCATCGCATCTAAAGACGAAAATGGCTCATCCATTAATAGAATTTTTGGCTGTGTCAACAACGATCTTGCTAAGGTAACTCTGGACTTCATCCCTCCCGATAATTCATGGGGATATTTCTCTTCGTGACCAGCTAACCCAACAGAATCGATAACCTCTTTCGCTTTATCAATATCAGACTTATTCGGCCGTCTTTTTAACTCTATTGGGACCAAGACATTTTCAAGTACATTGCGCCATTCTAAAAGAACAGGACTTTGAAACACATAGGTTATTTCGTTAATCGGCTCGTTGATTTTTTTCCCACAAACGTTTATTTTTCCTTGTGTTGGGGAAAGCAACCCACCGATCATTTGCAGTAATGTCGTTTTTCCAGACCCGCTTTTCCCGATAATACTGATAAATTCACCAGGTTGAACCTGCATATTAATATTGGATAAAACAGGTTTCTTACCAGCATTAAACTGTATGCCAACATCTTGACACTCAATAATAATCGTCATTATTTCTCTCTCCTCTAAATTCTGAAAGGGTCAAAATCATCCATAAGGTCCTCAAGGGAAGCCTCTACGTCACAAAAATGAACGAGATCAGCTAAATGAAATCTTCCATCATGATGCCAACCAGGCTGTGGATGAGGCATCGATCCTAGCGCACAAATACGATTTACACCAGATTCCCCTAACATTGAAATAATGGAAGAAAAGGATTGAGGAGAACAACCTACTCCAACCGTTTGAATGTAACCTTTTAATTTATTTATATACTTCTTAATGTCTAAGATAGAATCAACTGGAATGACTGTTACAAAACGATTAAGTGGTGAGAAAGGAAAAGTATCTTTCCGTATATTCTCTTCCAAATCACGATATACAACCGTCCATGCTGTATTATCATTACTTTGTATTATGCGTAAGTTATTATTTTCAAAACTTTCCAATTCTATCGTTGAACGAAATTTCACAATGGCATGCTGTTCTTCGTCAGTTAAATCGGCTCTTGGATGTTTATGCTGGATGTTTGCCATTTCATTTGCAAGCATTTCAGCAAAGTCACTAGTTGAATATTTCCCATTTCGTTCAACAAAAAAGACATGAGGTGATAGACACCCTTGCTGGTCAAACCACGATACATCAGAAGCTGCTAATTTAGCCGCTTCTGCTCCTTTCGTAGCTGATAGGCACTCGTTGGTTATGACACCAAAGCTAACTTTATGTCCATGTGATTGGAGGGGAACATGAGATGGAACTTTCTGTTTGATCGATTCAATGGATTCTTTTCCACCATAGGCAACCACGGCATTCGATCTTGAAAAGCTTTCTTTTTCTAATGCTTCATCTCCGCCTTTCCACGATAAAACAGCCATCGCATCTGCGAGTTTAGGGTCAATCTCCTTTAGTGTTTTAGCAAACAAAACCGGAAATAAAGGCTCTGATGATGAGACCTTACCTAATGTTGCTGATTTAAGTAACAAGCCTGCCGTGAGACTCCACAGCGGTAGTGCAGGAACATTCCCTGAAAAAATATGTGTGATTAACTCTGGTCCATAAGCTCTGTAAAGGCCACCTGATTTCCGAGGACGAAACTCATCTAAAATCAATGGATTAGGAAAATCCTCATCAATCATGCGTTGTAATTTTTCTTTACGAAACTCTCGTAAATATTGATTGAGAAATAAACGAACCATTTCAGGATCATATCCAGTTATAATGGGTAAAAGATGTTCAGCAAACTGCCTTAACTCATATCGAGGGTCTAACCACTTTTGAATTGCTTCATTTAAAATCTTGATAATATCATTTGTTTTGAGTTTCCGTAAATAGGTTTGTTGCTGAAATTTCAACGTATCAGTTAAGTAGGTAATTATTTCTGGATTTAGTTCCGGCACTTGTAGTTCTAGCACTTCATGATGGTTCTCAAATACCAACTTCTTGAGTGGTAGGTTTTTAACATGCTCTTCACAACTTTCCGGTACATGAAAGCAGGAATAGTTCAAAGTCATATTAGGATTCTCCTCCTGTTGGTTGTGTGGAGCTGATAAATTGCTCTACTGCTAAGGAACAACCTTTCGCCTCTGCCCCTTCAGCTCTGCCTAATAACGTAAAGCCATTTTCATTCTGGACGCCTATATCCTCAGTTAGAATGCTCATGATTGAATTAAGGTTGGCCAAATCATAATGAACAATGAGACCTTTTTCACCTACTGGTTTCTGTTTCATATGTTCCACATCAACAATAACCGTTCTTACCCAGTGTGGTGCCTTTTTTACCGAAGAAATTGGCTGTTGGTTGAAATAATCATAAAGATTTCGGTCATATATCTGTGAGCTTAATTCTGTCATTCCATACATATTTACTGACATTTCTAAAGGTATATTAAGTAGATTGCACATTTCTTGTTTAAACTCATGTGGATCCATTTCACGCGAACGTCCTTTCGCTCCTCCAGTATCCATCAGTCTGCTTTTAAGAGAAAGATTAAAACAAATCCCTTCTTTTTTACAGTAATCCAATAAATGAATGAATGAAAAAGTTGCACCTATTAATAGAATCGGTTCGTCTGATTGTTCAGCTAATCGAAGTTCTTCAATCAATTTTTCAAGTTGAAATCCGTCTTTAGAGAAAATATATTGACTATTATCAGTACCATACGCTGTTTTGGCAAGGTTTAAATAATGTGCTAAAGATGAATTCGGCATCTCCTCTTTTGGCGGGAAAAGTACAAACATCTTCATTTTTTCAAAATCAGGCATAATGAATGGTTTAAAATGAGCCATCATAGAGTGATTATATATTTGCAAATCACGATGATAATTCTTCCCGCGTTTTTCCGGATTTGTCGTTCCACTCGTCATAAACAGTGCCTCTGTTTTTTCTATTGGAAAGGAAGACAGTGTTGTTAATTTAAATGCATCTATTGCAATAGGTGGGATCTCTGTAAAATGTTTTATCGTCCTTGGTGAAACACGGCGTTTTCTGCAAAATTTGCGAAAAGGCTGATTATGTTCATATTGAAACTGAAAGACTTTTAACGCCATCGTATTAAATTCAACATCCGTTGCTGTTAGTTGATCGATAAATTCTGTCAAGTCTTGTTTTAATTGCAGATAATCCTTAAACAATGTGGACACTCCAATCGATATAAATTTTTGGCATACAAAAAGCCCGCTTCCAAAGAGGTTGCGGGCATCTATTGATAAACTATATGTATTCAAATAGCTCATTAATCTGATGTCCACTTCCCTACGCTATAATTAGTTAGATCAGGTTCAAAGGGTCTTAAAGTTACACTTTAATCTCAGCCAAAACTTTGGCCCCCCCAGTGGCAATTGCTTTATGAAATTTATTTTTAATTCTATAATCATATCAATCTTATCACGGCGTTTATGTTTGTCAACCAATGAGATAGTTCCAACGCACCATCAACATTGGTACAAGAATTAGTATAAAACGCCACTCTTCAATTCATCTTTAATAGTATAAAGTACTATTGAGATAACTGAAGTAGACATTTTGTTTTTCCTCCCTCTAATACGGTAACTGGAATTTTTTTGTTCATTAATACACTCCCTTCCTAATGAAATTCGGGTCTATGATTTGTCTTGCTTTTGTCTGCAACATTTCTCTTTAACGTTATTGTAGAGCCTTTCTTAAAGTTTCAACATTTTTCTCCATTAAGCTAAAGTAATCATCCTCATTTTCAATATTCTCCTCTACTAGTGCAGAAAGATTGTGCAGCCACAACTCCTCTGCACCCACTTGTTCACGAACTGTTTCAGCAATATTTGTTGGAATATTCTGTTCGAACATGACGTAAGTAATATCATTGCTTTCCATAAAACTTATTACTTCTTGAATTTGTTGAATAGTTGGCTCATTTGTGGATGAAAGACCTGAAATAGCTATTTGATTAATGCCATATCGATCTTTCCAATATCCGTAAGCGGCGTGAGAGACAATCATTGTGTCTTGTGTTACTTCATCAACCATGCCTTGAAAATTATCGTCTAACTCTTGCAAATCCAATTTTAGTTCCTCAAAATTTAGGCTGAATTCTTCTTCAGCGTCTGGACGAGCCTCCACTAAAGCATCTTTTATATTCTCTGCAACTTCAATTGCACGGATCGGATCTAACCAAACGTGGGGATCATTTTCACCATGTTCATGGTCGTGGTCGTTATCATTGTTTTCATGCCCATGATCATTATTTACATCATCGTGATCGTTATTCTCATGTCCATTATGCTCATCATCATGACCTCTAATCTCACCAGAGTCTTGTTTGTTATGATTATATTTGATAAGATCTATTCCTTCTGAAGCCGTAATTATTTTCACGTCATGAGAATCCACTGCATCGATAATACTATCCGAAAAGCCTTCATAGTCTGCTCCGTTGTAAATAAATAAATCCGCTTCTGCTAACTCAATCATCTGATTAGCTGTGGGTTCAAACGTATGTACATCTGATCCAACCGGAACTATGTTCTCCACTTCAACATACTCACCACCAATTCGATTTGCAAAATCCTCTAACGGGAATAGCGTTGTCATAATTTCAATGGTTTCAATTGAAACATTTTCTACTTCCTCGTTGTTTGATAAATTTGTGTCCACTTCATTTTCACCACATGCCGATAGAACCGCACTGGTAACAACTAAAGTCGAAATAATAACAGATACTTTTTTCATTCCATTCTCCCACTTTTCTTAATGATTATGATTTGTCTAAACATCTAACGGTGATCTCTTTTCTAATAGATTGTGTTAACTCTTCTGCACCTGCATTATTGCAGCTACTTCCATTACAAATAAGAATGTGATGTTGTGTTTTACTTAAATTCCATGTAGCCACTTTCCTCACTCCCCAGAATATTATTTAGTAAATTCATAGTAACTGCATTCTTTTAAATCGTAATTATTACGTTTTATGATCTTATCTATTTTTTTATTAATTGTCAACTATATCTCGTTAACTTTATTTTCTAAGAAATACGCATAGCTTCTTTTGTTAAATACAGCGTGAGCTTATACTTTATGTAAAAAAAAACGACTGTTTAAGGTCGTTTTCTTTCGTAATTCGTTTAAACTTGTAAATTTCTTATTTCTTTTTCAATATGAGTTTGGTCCAATCCTTCTCCAATAAAAACAAGAACAGGACTATAGTGCCTTTCAGATAGGTATCGTTCAAAAATAGGATCACCTTGAGCATAATTAAATAAATAAAGACCTAGAGATTCATTTAGATGTATGAATCCTTTTATGCGGTAAAGGGAATCTTGAATGTTTTCTAACCAATCTAATAATTTTAGTCTATCTATAGGCTTCTCAATAGAGCAAGTAAATGTCGTGAGATGTAAATGATTGTGTAAATGAGATTCGTGATGATTACTTAACTTATTGTTCCTTAAGCTTTTACTTTCTTCGTTCTCTGAATAAAGCCATGAAAAGTCAATTTTTGCAAAAGCAACCATTGAAATGCGCGCTCGATCATTAATCTGCTCCATATTCTCCTTTACCGAATAGAGAACATGCGAGCTGACTAGATCTTTTTTATTTATAAGTACAATATCTGCATATTTAACTTGTTCTGCCAACAGCTTTTTAAGCTTATTACTTAATCTATTTTCCACCCACTGTTTTGCACTCACAACTGTTATAACCCCTTTAATACGAAGCTTATTAGCTAAAAATGGGTGTGTACAAGCTTCCATTACTTCTAACGGATGAGCGGCACCAGTTGCTTCTATAAAAATGATATCTAATTCATGTTCTTCTAACAGTAAGTTTAATTGCACACTTAACTCTCCCTGTATCGTACAGCAAATACAACCATTTAACATCTCTATAAATGGGGTATCCGAAGGAATGATTGCAGAATCAACACTTACATCCCCCATCTCATTCATCAATACTCCTATTCTTCTACCCTTACTTTTTTCAAATTGGACTAAGTCCTTTAATAGCGTTGTTTTTCCACTGCCCAAAAAACCACTTATGATAATGATGTCAACTTTTTTCGAATCCGTTATTTGCATACTACATTAATTCCTTTCTATCTAATTTCTCTGATCATAATGCGCTATCTTAGATAAAATTAACTTATTTATAGCCACCCCTGTCCCACCATTAATTAAGATTGCGTATTAACTGTTCAAATTCACTTCTAATTTCTGAAACAACCTTTAAATCTTTATTCTGAATAAGTTCAGTCATCATCGATGAGGATGCCATACTAATAGCACATCCCTCTCCTTCAAATGATATATTTTTTATTTTACTTTGTTCAATTTGTAAATAAAGGATCATAACATCCCCACATGTAGGGTTTTTATAATGGATTTTACGTACATCTTCCCCTTCAAGTTTTCCGTAGTTTTGCCTATATTTAGCATGATCCATAACAACCGTGCGATACAGGTCATTAAGCATATTAGTTCCCCTCTCTTTCTCAGAAGCGACATGACATCACAAAACGTAACAGTTACTATTTAAAAACAGTGTAAAGGAAACGATGAATATTATCAAATAGAAAAGGAGCTCTTTTAGATATTTCTCTATTTTAATAAATCATGAATTGATTATTTGTTTATACCTTGATTATTCTGATACAATGCGATAAATTGGAATTTAAATAAGAATGATTCTGATTTAACAATATATCGTGATTTTTTGGGGAGGGGTAGAACATGAAAAATAATTTAAACAACTTAAATTTACCAAATAAAAAAGAACGACACCGACGTTTCGGTTCTGTATCGCCTATAACTGGTAATAAACCGATCAATAAGGATGAAATGATCGACTTACAAAATACCTCTAATGATTTCCTATTTGATTTACAGAGTGTAGGGATTTCCAATGTCCAACATCCGATTACCATCCAATCTGCTCATTCGCCAAAAATCCAAACTACCATAGGTGAATTCAAGATGACTACTAGTTTAGACAGTAATTCTAAAGGAATTAACATGAGTAGATTAACGGAACAACTTGATCAATATCACAGGGAAGGATGGACGGTAGATTTTCAGCATCTTTATAAATTCACAAAAGAACTTGCAGAAAGAATGGATCAGCAATCAGCAGAGATGGAAGTTAATTTCCCTTGGTTTTTTGAAAGGAATGCTCCTCAAAGTGGTAAAACTGGTTTAATGAGAGCGATGGCTTCAATGAAAGTCAACTATGATAAAATAATTGGATTTACACACGAAGCCCAATTATCTGTTGGAATCACCACATTATGTCCATGTTCTAAAGAGATCAGTGAATATAGTGCTCATAATCAGCGAGGGACTGTTACCATAACAGTAGTATTGGAGAATGCTATTCGGTGTGAACAGGATTGGAAGGCAAGCCTGTTATTAGCTGCTGAGTCAAATGCCAGTGCCATGATTCATCCCGTTCTTAAGCGACCAGATGAAAAGTTTGTGACTGAAAAAGCTTATGAAAATCCTAGGTTTGTCGAGGATATGGTGCGACTAGTTGGTGCTGACCTTTATGAAATGGAATCAGTTCAAGCGTTTACTGTAGAATGTCGTAATGAAGAATCCATTCATCTCCATGATGCCACAGCTAAAACTTCATATCAAAAATTGAGATAATATGTAAGTTAAGATAAAGGGAGGGGGTCCCTTCAGAGGTTTTATAACACAAAACCTATTATAAGAAGTTTTGTTATTCTTTCGTTATTAAGTAGTATTTTCTATTTACTCTAAGCTTGGAGTTGGTATGGGAGTAATGGGTCGACTTAAACGTTCTAAAGTTGCCAAGATCTTTATTATTGCTACTATCCAATATATCCTAACGCCATATTGAATTCATATAATTTGTGTTGTCTAGGCCGTATCACATTTTATAATTGCCTTCGTTAAAGTTCATCCGAAAATTATTATTAAGGTCACGTATTAACAAAAAAAACGACACCATTCCTCGTAATGACGAAGAATAGCATCGTTGATAGGTTTATGTATGGTGGAGGTCAGGGGCTCGAACCCTGACTCCACGCTGCAGACAAACACTGTCCCACCATGGTTAGTTCACTGCCCCAAAATACTTTAGAGATTATATTATCGAAACTTAGGATAGCACTATTTAAAGGAAAGTTGCCACTCTTAGTTTTCATCCATTTCATTCATCATGGTGGCTGTAATTGGCAGTTCTTGTAGTGATCTAAAGCCAGTTAGCTCCCTCCATTTCGGGATAGATGCAGTTAGTTGTATGTTTGACATTCGTTGTAGAAATACATTAATAGCAATTTGAGCTTCTACTCGAGCAAGGGTTGAGCCTAAACAAAAATGACTACCATATCCAAATGCAAGATGAGGATTAGGATTTCTTGATATATCGAGTTGATTAGGATTTGTGAACTTTTTCGGGTCGTGATTAACAGCTCCTATAAATATGTACACTTGTTCCCCTTCTCTAATGGTTTTATTATTGATTTCAATATCTTCCGATGCAACACGAGCTGTCATCTGTGTAGGGCTTTCATAGCGTAAAAACTCTTCGACTGCTGTTTTAATAAGAGGTGGGGTTTCCTTTAGCTTCTTTAGTTGGTCAGGATGATTCAATAAAGACAGCATCGAATTGCTAATAAGATTTACCGTTGTTTCATGTCCTGCGATGATAAGTAAAATACAGGTCGCCAGTAATTCTTCGTCTGTTAATTTTTCTCCCTGCTCCGCCTCTTTAATTAGCATACTTATAAGATCATCTTTAGGGTTTTGTTTTCTCTTTTTAATGAGTTCTTTGAAGTAATCTAGTACCTTTAAGGCTGTATCGTTACCATTTACTAGGATATTTCTATCTCGCTTAATATCAATAGTTTGTATTAAGGACACAGTCCATTCTCTAAATTGATTCCTATCTTCTTCTGGTACTCCTACTATTTTAGCTATGACGAGGCTAGTTAAAGGGAACGCTAAATCTGAAACGATATCTATACTTTTCTTATTCTGCACGCGATCAATTAATTCAATAACAGTTTCTTCGATATATGGACGATACTGTTCCACAACTTGCGTGCTAAATACGTTACCTACGAGCTTGCGTAATCGCATATGGTCAGGAGGATTCTTAAAAACCATCATATCATTCTGTATTTTTTTTAGGTCGTTGTATTTTTTTGAAGCCTGAGGTAGCGGGATACGGTTTTTAAATCTTGTATCTTTTAAAATCGCTATCGCCTCGTCATATCCGGTGATATACCAACCTGAATATTTTAATAGAGTTACCTTAGAAACTGGATTTGGAGAGCGTAGTTTATCGTAAAAAGGGTAAGGATCCTTTAAAAATTCAGAAGAATTCAGCGAAAATGGTATTGTTTTTTGAACGTCTAATGTGTAATTTGTGTGTCTCGTCATTTATTTTCCTCCTCATACAAAATACCTTTAGAAGTTAATGTCGCTACGGATTATTGGACCTCTGTCCATCGGCTCGTTACGCTATGCTATCGGTCTCATAAATAACTAAATTATCAACAAGCTACATTATCAGAACCGCTTTTTAAATATTTCGTATCCTTTTTTTGAACGGTTTATCTTTTATTTTTCTGCAGCTAGACTTTCCTTCATTTCCTGTACCGACTCTACTTCAAACCCTAAATCTTGTAACATTTGATGATCTTCTGTATCTTCTTGTCCCTCGGTTGTTAAATAGTCTCCCACAAAGATGGAATTGGCTGCGTATAATCCTAATGGCTGTAAGGAACGAAGGTTAACCTCTCGCCCCCCTGCAATTCGAATTTCCTTTGTAGGATTGATAAAACGAAACAATGCCAAGACTTTCAAGCAATAAACAGGGGTGAGCTCGTTAACCCCTTCTAGTGGGGTACCATCAATCGCATGTAAAAAATTGACCGGGATCGAATCTGCATCTAAGGCTTTTAAACTACGTGCCATATCGATAACATCTTGCTTCGTTTCTTTCATCCCCACAATGACTCCTGAACATGGCGACATTCCAGATTCTTTTGCAACATCTATTGTATTGACTCTATCATCATACGTGTGTGATGTTGTAATGTTTGAATGGTTACTCTTTGAAGTATTAATATTATGGTTGTAGCGATCTACTCCTGCTTCTTTTAGTCGGTCTGCTTGCTCCGGCTTTAAAAGACCAAGACAAGCACAAATTTTCAATCCATAGGTGTCCTTAATTTCTTCAACTGCTTCCACTACCTGATTGACTTCTTTATTAGAAGGTCCTCTACCACTAGCAACGATACAGTATGTTCCTATATTTAAATCATGTGCACGCTTCGCTCCTTTAAGAAGGGTTTCCTTGTCAACTATTCTATAAGAATCAATCGGTACTTGTGCAATGGAAGATTGAGCACAATACCCGCAATTTTCCGGGCATAGTCCAGATTTCGCATTCATTATCATATTAAGTTTTACTTTCTTTCCAAAAAAACGCTTTCTAATTTGAAAAGAAGCGTGCATGAGTAATAGTATATCTTCATCCGGGCTCTCGAGTATTGATAGTGCCTCATTATTCGTTAATTCCTGTTCCTCTAACACTCCTTGCGCAATTTTCATCCATTTATTCACCTTTCTCTACCCCCATCTTATTTAAAAGTAATGATACATCTATGTGTTCCTTTACCATTTGCTGAATACTTTCTTTTGTTAGATCAGTAAGCTTAGGCGTCACACCTAAAATAGGAACACCACATAATTTTTCAATTATTTCAGGACTTGTTCTTTCAGATAGGTCTGCTTTCTCACTTACTCCGTTAATTACAATACCTGCAATACTAAGACCAATGCTTTTTGCGTATTTGACAGTTAGAAATGTGTGGTTGATCGTACCAAGATTAGCCCTAGTCACAATGATGATCGGAAGTTGCAGTACTTTAATTAAATCACTTACTAAGAAATTTTCACCCAATGGTACAGCAATTCCCCCAGCACCTTCTACTATAAAGAAGTCATGTTTTACTCGAATGGTTTCCCAATGACGCACGACCTCTGTCATGTTAACTAGCTTCCCCATCAGTTTTCCCGCAACTAAAGGAGCAAGTGGCTCCTTAAATTCAAAAGGAGTAATATCTTCAGTAGAGAGGGGTGTTTGCGACATCTCCTTCAGTAGACTTGTATCACTTTCTGGATGGTCACGGGAAATACCACTTAAAAATGGCTTAAATACTCCTACATCAACCTCTTTTTCTCTTAATACTGCCGCTATTCCACTAGCTATAATTGTTTTGCCAACGTTTGTATCCGTTCCTGTGACGAAAACACCCTTCATCTAATCATGTTCATCTCCTTTCCTATTAATTTAAATGACTCTAGCAAATAATCTATCTCTTTTGAATTATGTTCAGAGGTTACTGTTAAGCGAATACGACTCTCCCCTTTTGGTACACTGGGTGGACGAATGGCTGGAGCATAGATTCCTTTTTCCTGCAGCTTTTTAGCAATTGTCACTGCCTTTAGGGGATCTCCAATTATTACTGGAATTATCGGTGTATCATTCCCCCTGACCTTATAGCCCATTTCTATTAAACCCGTTTTTATTTGGTTCACGTTTAAAACGAGATGTTTACGTTTTTGCTCACTGTCTAAAATAAGCCCCAATGCGACATACGAAGCAGCGCAGCTCGATGGTGGGATACTGGTTTGAAAAATAAATGTTCTTGCATGATTCAGCAGGAAGTCAATTAGAACCCTCGTTCCAGAGACAAAACCACCTTCTGTGCCCACAGCTTTACTTAGGGTACCAACAACGACATCGGGTATGACATTGAAGTGCTCACTTGTACCTCTCCCATGTCCCCCTAATACTCCTGTTGCATGGGCATCATCAACAATAACGTAGGCTCGATAGTACTTTGCGAGACTCATTATCTTATCTAAAGGTGTAATCGTACCATCCATACTAAATACTCCATCTGTTACAATAAAACGTCGCTCATAAGATTTTGTGGCTTTCAATTTCTCCTCTAGATCAGTCATATCAATATGGTTGTACACAACTGTATCTGCTTTTGAAAGCTGGCAACCATCGATAATACTAGCGTGGTTTAATTGATCACTTAAAAGTACGTCTCCTTTTTCAGGTAAGGAAGTAAGTACGGCGACATTTGCTAAATATCCACTTGAAAATAATAGGGCTGCTTCTGTTTGCTTAAAGCTTGCGATACGTTCTTCGAGCTTCTCATGCCATTCCGTATTACCTGTAGTCATTCTGGAGCCACTACTCCCTACTCCAAACTGATGCAAAATTGTTTCTGCTGCATAGATCAATTGTTTCTCATTCGCCAGACCTAAATAATTATTGGAAGAAAAGATCATTTGTTTCTTCCCATCAATATACATTTCAGGATGAGGCGCAGAGTTCATGGTTCGCAAGTGCCGATACAAACCGGCTTTTTTCGTCTCGTCTAATCGGCCACTTAACCATCCATCAAAGCTCACTACATGTTACCTCATTGATTGCTTCTTTCATGATTGCTACCATGGCTTCCAGTTCTTCTTTTGTGCTGACAAGAGGAGGCATAAATACAATCACATCACCCATTGGTCTGGTTAACATCCCCAACTCTCTCATTTTTAGAGAGACCTGATACCCTACTCGCTTTTCACTAGGATAGGCTTTTTTTGTTTCTCTTGATTGAACGAGCTCTATTCCACACATAAAACCAAGCTGCCTAATATCTCCAACATGTGGGAGGGTATCCAGTTCATGTAGAATTGCATGAAGGGCCTCTGATTTTTGAGCTACTTGCTCAGTGATTTTTTCAGATTCAAACAAACGGATATTTTCAATTGCTACTGCACATCCAAGCTGATTCCCCGTGTAAGAATGGCCATGGAAAAAAGTCTTTAATGTTTGGTAGTCATCATAAAATGCCTCATAAATCTCTTCTGTTGTAAATGTCACTGCAATCGGTAAATATCCACCTGTAATTCCCTTACCAGCTGCCATTAAATCAGGTTGAACCCCCTCATGGTCACAGGCAAACATCTTTCCTGTCCGACCAAAGCCCGTGGCAACTTCATCAACGATCATTAAGACATCATATTTAGTACATAGCTCACGGACACCAGCTAAAAAACCTTCGGGCATCACGGTTATCCCCCCAGCCCCTTGGACCATCGATTCAATCGAAAGTGCAGCTATTTCTTCGTGGCTTTTAACGAGTAGCTGTTCGAGGGTTTGTAAACATTCATCACGACATTGAGCAGGATCGTCCAATTCCGAGCGATACACGTTCGGAATTGGTGCGTTAAAACTCTCAAACATTAAAGCACCATATACTTTGTTAAAAAGATCAATGGAACCAATACTTACTGCACCAACCGTATCGCCGTGATAACCATTTTTCATCGATATAAATTTTTGTTTCTCTGGTCTTCCTATGTTCTTCCAATATTGAAAAGCCATTTTTAAAGCAATTTCCATGGCTTCTGCTCCACTATCAGAATAAAAAACGCGTGTCAATTTTTCAGGACTTAATTCTATTAATTTTTCAGCAAGCTTAGTTGCGGGAACATTCGTCATGCCTAGTAATGTTGAATGAGCAATCTTTTCTAGCTGATTTTTAATTGCATTATCTAACTCTTTTTTTCGATGCCCGTGTACATTAAGCCAAACAGAAGAAAATCCATCAAAGTATTCCTTACCATGAATGTCTTTTACTTTAATCCCATCACCACTTTCAATAATTAAGGGGTCCTCATCATAATCTTTCATCTGAGTAAATGGTAACCAAAGGTGTTTTTTGCTTATTTCAATTAATTCATGTGTCAATGTCTTCTTCCTCCCATTCGATAAAAATTGGCTTTTGCACTAAATAGTTGATGTATGTAGTTAAATCTCTTTTACCATCAACAAAGAAGATGCGACAGCCTTGCTCATCTCCATATTCTTTTAACTTTGTAATACGTTGATAACCGAGCTTTTTATTGGCAACATATCCGGTAACATAATCAGGGTCATCTGACCAACATAATTCTGCGATCGTTGAAGGATGGTCGCATACCTTTGTTGCCAGAGCAAGCGCCTCCCTTACTCTGGAACTTTTCGGCTGATTGTTCTCGTCAGTCCACTTCTCAAAATTAGGATTCAACCAATCCATTCTGGAAACTCGGACCCCTTTTTCTGAATTATTATCAATCCGTTCACCCGAATGAATATCAAATAATATAGCTCCTCTAATACTCGAATATTCAGGTATTTGTTTATATGCTTTATCAATAATTTTTCTCGGCACACCTGATTTTTCTAACATAGCCCGTGCCAAAGCTTTTCCATTTTCTACTGTTTCTACTTCATTTGTTTCGACCCTTAATGGCTTAACTAGCTTTATAGATTCATTTAAAGATTCAAACTGAATTTGCATAAAGTCCGGTTTTCCTCTTGAGTGAGTTAAAGCCTTTTCCAACAAGGCATTCACTGATTGTTTTATATTGCTATAGGTTGAAAGTACTTCCCCACCAGAAATATGTTTTTCAGCCTTTTTAAGTACTGTATTCTTAGCAGCTCTCATTCTAACACTATAATATTCCTCCTCTTGCATACCATCGATCCTCCCCTTTGTAATCCTTAACTCAACCTCCACTTCAATCGTCAACTTATTTTATTTAATGGTTTACAATCAACTATATGATTTTTAATTTTTTTTGTCAATCCCTGCAAAAGGAGAAGAAAGATACAACATAGTTATTCAACTAAGAATTCTAATTATGTTTGATTTATCAATAGTTGTAACTAGGTCACCCAGTTTCTCTAAAACACAAAAATGCCCTCTGTTTAAAGAGAGCAAAGAGGGATAAACCTTTCCCTTGATTCAATTAATAAAACCCGGCTCCCTCTTAGAAGAACGGGCATAAAGACACTTTAACTGCCTAATGCTAATGGTGCACAACACGAAAAAATATAAAACGACACGATTCCTCGCATCTGCGAAAAACCGTGTCGTTGATAACATATGTATGGTGGAGCCAAGGGGGCTCGAACCCCTGACCTCCACGCTGCCAGCGTGGCGCTCTCCCAGCTGAGCTATGGCCCCAAAATGAAAGTCATATAAATGTGACTCACAATTTTAAATTATAATGTTTTTCCAGCCAATAATCAACCCTTTTATTTTTATTCGAAAATAATAAATAAAATATACCAGGCGAAACCTGCGATAATTGAAGCTATGAGACCTGATAAAACATTTTCTTTCAAAACTTTTTTATGTTTGATGGCATCAAAAACAACCCAACCTCCAAACATCGTAATCGTAAAAATAATTGCTTGGAACATGACGGTCCCTCCTCACTTTTACTATCGTACCAAAATGGTGAATGTTTTGCATTACATTTAGTCAATAATGTAAGAAGAGAAACAGATAAAGGAGAAAAATGATGTTTCGAGAAACGTTACTCATGAAGTTTTACACGAATAGATTGTTGCTTCTAAAAGTTGTCGCCGCTTTGCTTATGTTTGTATGGGCAATAGGTTTAATCATGCATAGCATTGAGCCAGAAGAATTTCCAATGATTTTTGATGGTATATGGTGGGCAATCGTGACAATTTCCACGGTAGGTTACGGTGATTTTGTTCCTGAAAGTGTTTTTGGAAGAATGATTGGAATTTCTTTAATCCTAGTAGGGATTGCTATTTTTTCATTTTTTGTGACCAATCTGGCTACCTCTACTATTTTAATTAAAGAGCAGAATGAAAGAGGGCTTGGCATGTATAAAAAAAATAACCATCTCCTTGTGATTGGGTGGAATGAGCGCAGTCGACTACTCTTAGAGGAAACGCATGAACTCAATCCTTCACAAGAGCTTGTTCTTATAGACGAAACACTTCAGGTTTTACCGAAAAACTATTCCTTTGTTCGTTATATTAGAGGGAATCCCGGACAGGATGAAACGCATCTTCGTGCCAACACAAAACAAGCAAAAACTGTCGTCATTACCGCAAACCTCCATATTGAGGAGCGTCAGGGTGACGCAAATACCATTTTAACGTTAATAACGTGTAAGGGGATAAATCCTGAGCTTTACGCCATAGTAGAGCTCGTCACAGAAGCTCAAGTCACGAATGCTAAACGAGCCGGTGCGGATGAAATTATTAAAGCTTCTCAGCATGTTAGTTTATTGCTTATGAACGGTACACTATTCCACGGAATAACAGATGTGATTTCAAAAATGTTGGACCATGATCAAATGGATCATTTGGGGCTTGCCCAGTTATCGGAAGAATTGGTAGGAAAAACGTTTGAAAAGGCGATCGAAACCCAAGAAGATAAGGATCAATTTTTGTTAGGTATTCGCAGGGAGGGGGAAAATACACTTCACCCCCCTAAACATTTTATCTTAAAAAGAAAAGATGAGATAATTTATGTAAAAAGATAACTTCAATTTAATGGTGCAATGAGCTCTTCGCTGTTATTCTTTGGATTATTTACCTGCGTACTTACTTCATAGGCGCCCATTTTATGTTCATAGGGAAGCAAGATTCCTTTTAATAATTCATGATCTTGAATGGAAGGATCTAACCAAGCTTCCCGATTTCCTTCCTCTAAAATAACCGGCATCCGATCATGGATTTGCCCCATAAACGAATTCGGCTTGGTTGTAATAATGGTACAAGATACAATTTCTTCATCCTCAGATTGCCATCGATCCCATAATCCCGCAAATGTAATCAGGTTGTTTTCAGTTGTTACTCGAAAAGGTTTTTTAACATCCCCTTCTCTTTTCCATTCATAAAAACTATCAGCAATGATTAAACATCTTCGGCGGGTCAGTAATCGTTTGAATGCGGGTTTTTCATCAAGGCTTTCTCCACGAGCATTAATCATTTTAAAACCTATTTTTTTATCTTTTGCCCAAGATGGTACAAGCCCCCACTTTAGAAACCCTGCTTTCATGCCATCTTTACCGGCAACCAAACTCAATACATCTTGTGATGGGGCAACATTAAAACTTCCTTCAATCTCTGGAAAAACAATACCGAATTCTGCTTCTAATTGTTCTTTACTGGCTGTCAAAGTAAAACGTCCACACATACAATCATCACCTCAATTTTAATGGATGGTTTTTATTGACTCTTTTTCTAGTATGTATCATTTTAACATACCCAACACTCTCAGGACCGGAGAAAAATAGCTTTCCCCAGCCTGAGGTATCAGTTTCACCAGCTACTTTGCTTCTTCATCAACAGGAGTTTTAGGTTCAGGTCTTTTTCCAAATAATAAGTCATTCCACGGATCTCTATATACCGGTTTCTCATCTGTCTTTTCTTCGACAGGCCCTGCTTTTACTTCTTCTTTTGCCTCAGAAGTATTCTCATTTATTGATTCTTTTTTCAAATAGGGAGCAGATTCTTTTTTGTTAGCCACTTTTTTCACCTCTTTCGTACATTTCACTAAAAATTAGAAGGACATTTCAGTTACATTATATTCATAGAAATGAAAAAGTGATTCCCCACTTTAAAAATGTTATTCTCTATTGAATTTTCAAATACAATTTTTTATCTTCATTTAACACGATTAGCCTTATGGTTAGACAGGAACAATTTAATTATTTTTTATTAGTTTTCTTCAGTAGCCCAATCAAAATCTTATTTACTGCCATAGGATGCAAGTGTAAGTGAAATACAAAAATATTAAATAAAGGAGAGGTTTTCATGAGTGCAGGATATGCAGGCGGAGGCTTTGCTTTAATCGTTGTATTGTTCATTCTATTAATTATCGTAGGTGCATCTTGGTACGGTGGCGGAGTAGCCGCATACTAATTTTAAAAATGGCATATAGATAAAAAACATGAACTTCCCTTCTGCCTCAGTAAGAAGGGTAATTCCCTTCTTACTGAGGCAGAAGAAAAACAAGTAGAGTCTTTTGAAGAAACTTGTTATTTATACTTTCATACCTTTTAGAAGCCTTCACGGAATATGTGAAGGCTTTTCATATTATTTTACTTATTACCATTTAATTACGAGGTGAAATATGAACACCATTTATCAACACTTCTTCAAGTTCACGTACATATTCCTTTCCCGTATTCACCCATTCTTGCGGGAATTCTGCATCAGGGTCTTCTGGTTCAGAAAATTGATTGAGAAGTGGGTTTGGATCATGAACATCCTCATCAAGTCCGTCTTCGTATTTATGGGCAAGGAGAAATGGACGTTCGATGGTTACATTTACTCCTTTCATATCTAACTCTTCTCCCTCAACTGGTCGGAACGGCACTCTTACAAAAAGGTAAGATCCATCACTCTCCATTTCATAATCAAAATGGCCGTGATCGTATTCCCATCCTCCTCCAATCACATATCCTAACGGCTTTAATTTATTTTCTAGATCCATAAGCTTATATGTTTGGTCCTCTAACACTGATTTTATTTCAATCATTAGTAAAGCCTCCTTCATTGGACTTATAAAACTGTTCCACAAGTTCTCTTTTAACTAGTGTTCCCATCGAGGTGGACATATGCAATTTAAATTGCGAAGAATCAATTGTAAAATAATGGGGGGTCTGACCCCTTTTCACGAATTAAAAAACCCGTCTTCTCGTGAAAGAAAGACAGGCTGGTATACCTTTTAGTTTTCATCTAATCGTTTTTCAAGTTCTGCTTTCTCTTTTTCAAATCCTGGTTTACCTAGAAGTGCAAACATATTCTTTTTGTATGCTTCTACACCTGGTTGATCGAATGGATTTACTCCTAACAAATAACCGCTTAATGCGCATGCTTTTTCAAAGAAATAGATCAGGTGGCCAAAATTGTATTCGTTAATCTCAGAAATGTTTACAATCAAGTTTGGTACTCCACCGTCTAAATGAGCGAGAAGTGTTCCTTCATAGGCTTTATCATTCACGAAGCTCATTGTCTTTCCAGCTAAATAGTTCAAGCCGTCTAAATCACTGTCAGCCTCTTCAATCATAATTTCTTCTTTTGTAGAACCAACGTGTAAAACAGTCTCAAAGATATCGCGACGTCCGTCCTGAACATACTGTCCAAGGGAATGAAGATCCGTGGAGAAGTCTGCTGCTGCCGGGAAAATTCCTTTTTGGTCCTTCCCTTCACTTTCTCCAAACAATTGTTTCCACCATTCACTGACATAGTGAAGCGAAGGCTCGTAATTGACCATAAGTTCCACTGTTTTCCCTTTGTTGTATAGAGCATTTCTTACTGCTGCATACTGATAAGCCTCATTTGACTTCAAATCAGGGCTGCTGTATTCTTTGCGAGCTGCTGCTGCCCCATTCATCATGGCTTCAATGTCTAAACCTGCTGCGGCGATCGGTAAAAGACCAACCGCTGTAAATATAGAGAAACGACCCCCTACATCATCAGGAATAACAAACGTTTCAAAACCTTCTTCTGTCGCTAGTTGCTTTAATGCCCCTTTTTCCTTGTCTGTTGTCGCGTAAATACGTTTACGAGCTTCTTCTACACCGTATTTTTTCTCGACATAGTCGCGGAAAATTCTAAAAGCGATTGCTGGTTCAGTCGTTGTACCTGACTTGGAGATAACATTAATCGATACGTCTTTTCCTTCGATTACTTCAAGTAAATGACGAACATATGTTGAACTGATATTATTTCCTACATAAAAAATTTGTGGCGTTTTTCTTGCGCCTTTTTTAAGTTCATTATAAAAAGTATGTGTAAGTGCATCAATTGCCGCTCGAGATCCTAAATATGAACCACCAATACCGATTACTAAAAGAACGTCTGAGTCCGATTTGATTTTCTCTGCTGATTTTTGAATGCGTGCAAATTCTTCTTTATCATAATCTACAGGTAAATCAATCCATCCTAAAAATTCGTTCCCTACACCTGTTCCTTGGTGAAGTGCTTCATGCGCGGATTTCACTGCATCTTGCATATAATCCACTTCGTGTTCAGCTAAAAATGATGCTGCTTTTGAATAATCAAAGTGTAACGTTTTTGTCATAGGACACTCTCCTCCATTTAATTACTGCTTTCATTCTCACTTTATTAAAACAAGCTTAAATAAGCAAGTAAACTTTTCATATTTTTACCTATTATACAAAAGCTTGACCGCCTTTACAGCAGTAGCACCTACACAAAGAACGTAGGTGCTACTGGATTAAAGGTTTATATTTGTTATAGAGATGCCCTTAAAATAGACAACACATCTTCTTTGTTTAACTTATTAAAATTACCGAACTCGCCATTAATCATTGCTTTGTCAGCGATTTTATCTAACTGACTGTCATCAATGTCATAATCGGCCAAGTGGCTAGGTGCACCTAAAGATGTCCAGAACTCTTCAAGTTTTTGAATGGATAGTTCCGCTAATTCCTGATTACTTTTCCCTTCAGGATCAATACCCCAAACGCGAGTAGCCAGATTTATCAGCTTTTGCTCTCCCAGCTTCTGATGATGCTTCATCCACTGCGGGAAGAGAATTGCCAGGCCACCTGCATGGGGAATATCATACACAGCAGATACCGCGTGCTCAATGTTGTGAGAAGCCCAATCTCCGTGTGTCCCCATTTGCAGTGTGCCATTTAGCGCAATCGTACCTGAGTAAAGAATTGTTTCGCGAAGTTCCGTGTTTTCCAAGTCTTTTACGAGCTTTGGACCCGCTTCAATCACTGTGTGCAACACCGCTTCACACAATCTCTCTTGTAATGGTGTATTTGTTTCTTGGTGAAAATATTGTTCTAATACATGCGTCATCATATCAACGATTCCGTAAATCGTATGATCCTTTGGAACCGATACCGTGTTTTGTGCATCAAGAATTGAAAATTTAGGGAAAACAAGTGGACTTCCCCAGCCGTATTTCTCCTGGGTCTCCCAATTCGTAATCACAGAACCAGCATTCATTTCTGATCCTGTCGCCGCTAATGTTAAGATAGTTCCAAATGGCACAGCGTCTTTTGGTGTTTCTTTCTTTGTCACTAAGTCCCAAACATCTCCATCATATTTTGCTCCCGCAGCAATTGCTTTCGTGCAGTCGATCACACTTCCGCCACCAACAGCTAAAATAACGTCAATGTTTTCTTTTTTACAAATATCTACTCCGCGGTGAACAGAAGACAATCGAGGATTCGGTTCAACACCAGAAAGTTCACTCACTTCAAAATTATTTTTTGTTAATAATGATGTAACCTCTTCATGAAGACCGTTTTTCTTAATGCTGCCTCCTCCATAAACGAGAAGTACTTTATTACCGTATGGTTTTAGTTGGTTAACGAGTTGTTCTTGCACTTGTCCTTTTCCAAAAATCAAGCGAGTTGGATTTTGATAAACAAATGAATTCATCTTTATAACGCTCCTTTTAATACTATTTAAATGAACCGGAATTTTTCATGCTATCCAGCTTAAGTACTCACACGAAAACATGCTTGCACCATTCACATTATCTCTTAGATATTCCCTAAATAGCAAAGATTACGTTTTTTCTTTATGATTTTTAATTAGCAGCTACCTTCACGCCGCACGTATCAAGGGAAAAGCACCCTTGATACTTAAATGATGGCGGCGGAAGCTGACGCTGTATTTAATAAAATACGCTTTGCATTTTTCTTAGATATGAATAATTCAACGTTACTTAAAGCACTCTATAAAAAGAAGCTCACTTGCTTCGAGTTAGTAAATAATTTACCCCTTATAAGGAGGTGAGGAACGCATGAACGGAATCCAACGAACAGCGCTTGTTTTAACGATCATTGGTGCAGTGAACTGGGGCTTAATCGGATTTTTCAGATTTGACCTCGTCGCTGCTATGTTTGGTGGGCAGGCAGCTGGATTTTCACGTTTCATTTATGCCCTCGTAGGACTGGCAGGATTGTATTGTATCTCTATTTTATTTAAACCAGATGCAGAGGTAGAAAGAAGTCCCGAACCGCAAGGCAGATAGTTGTTTCTGGCCAATTGGAGATTATGTAAATGAACCATTCGAATGTTTGCATTTTAGTCTATCCATTCATCTGACTAGTTTGAACAGAAGGATGACACAGAAAAAAGAGGTAGCCCATTATGAGCTGCCTCTTTATCATTTAAAGAAAAGTAATTATTTTTTGATGCGTTTGTTGAGATCCGCTTGAATCTCGTTAGACTGCTTTAACCAGTCTTTAAGCTTGTCTTCAAGCGTGTTGAACCCTTGTGGTTGGCTTTGCTGACTGCTACCGCCGCGTTTGTTGCCTCCGCCCCCACGTGGAGCTCCGCCACCCTGTGGACGAGGACGCTCAGTGCGTTCAGGTTTAGGTTGAGTTTCTTTGATAGATAAAGAAATCTTACCAGATTCCTCATCAATAGAAAGCACCTTAACTTTCACTTCGTCTCCTACAGTAAGTTGCTCATTAATATCTTTAACATACCCATGAGCTATATGAGAGATGTGAACAAGACCTTGTTTTTTTTCATCTAACGCAACAAAGGCACCGAATGGCTTGATCCCTGTTACTTTTCCTTCAACGATACTTCCTACTTCATACTGACCTGACATGAAAACAACTCCTAATTATTTATTAACTGTGTAATTATAACATAGGAATACGATGATGACAAAAATTTTATTTATTTTCTCATTCATTTTTTTCCTTGACACGCACTTGCGTTCACTTTATAGTGAATAACGCCCTTATATATAGGGGAAAAATAAGAATGTTTTTCATATGCAGGAGGAATCAGTATGTCAAAAAACACGGAACAATGGTCTTCGAAACTAGGATTTATATTAGCTGCAGCAGGATCTGCTATCGGTTTAGGGGCTATTTGGAAGCTTCCTTATGTAGCAGGAACGAGCGGTGGCGGAGCTTTTTTCCTCATCTTTTTATTATTTACCGTACTTCTAGGTCTTCCTTTACTATTGGCGGAGTTCACCATTGGTCGTCATACACAAAAAGAGGCCGTTACTGCTTACCGTACCATTGCACCTCACTCAAAGTGGCACTGGATTGGAAGATTAGGTATCGTCACCTCATTTCTACTTCTTTCCTTTTATAGTGTAGTTGGTGGATGGATTCTTATCTATTTATTTAGAGCTTTCACATTAAATATAGAGGGAATGACTCCGGATCAATTCGGGGGTATGTTCCAAGAAACAATTGCCAACCCTGCTTTAGCAATATTTGCACATTTTATTTTTATGCTGTTAACAATACTAGTTATACAAATGGGTGTTTCAAAGGGTATCGAGCGATCATCAAAAATAATGATGCCAGCTTTGTTCCTATTATTTATCGTCATTGTTATACGATCGCTAACACTTGATGGGGCAATGGAAGGGGTTCGTTTTTTCTTGCTCCCTGACTTTTCTTCGGTAACTGGCGAGACCGTTTTATTCGCTTTAGGACAAGCTTTCTTTTCATTAAGTCTAGGTGTCTCAATCATGGTTACCTACAGTTCCTATTTAAAATCCAAAGAAAGTTTACCAAAATCAGCGACATCCATCGTTGCCTTGACCATTTTTATATCCATATTAGCCGGGCTTGCTATTTTCCCTGCTGTATTTGCTTTTGGTTTAGAGCCTACCGAAGGACCACCATTAATTTTCATTGTCTTACCAGCTGTATTTTCTAGTATTCCATTTGGAAATATATTCTTTATTTTGTTTATGGCACTACTCCTTTTCGCTACTTTGACTTCGGCCTTTTCGTTATTAGAAATAATCGTAGCATCGATTACAAAAGGTAATGAAGCGAAACGAAAAAGAGCAGCATGGATTTCCGGTTTACTCATTTTTATTATGGGTGTACCATCCGCTTTATCCTATGGAATCCTGGCAGACACGCTGTTTTTCGGATTAACTTTCTTTGATTTTCTTGATTACCTTGTTAGCAATATCCTTCTACCCTTAGGTGCTTTATTAATTGCTATATTTGTACCGATTAAAATAAAAAAGAAGACCCTTTTCGATGAACTTTCGAAAGGATCTTCCATAAAAAAAGTATGGTTTAATGTTTGGTATGTATTACTAAAATATATAACTCCAGTAGCCATTATCATCGCATTTTTACATGTTATTGGGATTATTTAAATCGTGTAATATTCCGTATATTTTTATATTACAGGGTCATACTAAAGGCTGTATACAACCTAGTATTCCCCCTTTTTGTGAAGAGTCCTCGTATACACGGACTCTTCGCTTTTTTTATAATAAAAACGCGTAGCGTCTTTTATTAAATACAGCGTTATCTTTCGCCACCCCGAGTAGCACCTACGTAGTGCGTGTAGGTGCTACTCGAAAGGAGGTGGGTTTCCCTTGACACGCGTGGCGTAAAGATAGCTGTCAGCTTATAAATTCTACTTTTAATAAAAACGCGTAGCGTCTTTATTTCACTCTCTTATTAATAAACCTATCTATCCGCTCTACCGCTTCTTCCAACTGATTCATAGAGGCAGCATAGGAGCATCGAATATGGCCTTCTCCACCTTGACCGAATACATCTCCCGGAACAACCGCTACACGTTCTTCCACTAGAAGTTTCTCTGCAAATTGTTCAGAGGTGAATCCCGTTTTAATGATAGAAGGAAACACGTAAAAAGCTCCCCCAGGGTTGTGACAGGTTAATCCGATTTCTCGAAAAGATTTAACGACATAATTTCTCCTTTGACGGTAACTTGTAATCATTTCTTCCATCTCATCTCGCCCATTAGTCAATGCCTCTAATGCTGCGTATTGTGCCATTGTCGAAGCACACATCATGGAATATTGATGAATTTTCAGCATAGCTTTCGCATAGGTAGAAGGGGCAGTGACATATCCAACTCTCCAGCCAGTCATGGCAAAAGCTTTGGAAAAACCTGAAATTAAGATTGTTCTATCACGCATCCCTTTAATAGAAGGGACACTCACGTGCTCTGTGTCATAGGTTAACTCCGCGTAGATCTCATCGGACAGCACCACAAGGTCATGTTCACACACGACACGTGCAATCGATGCTAATGCCTCTTCACCCATAATAGAGCCAGTTGGATTACTAGGGAAAGACAGCATAACCGCTTTTGTCTTGTCCGTGATTCTCTCCTCTATCATTTTCGAAGTCACTTCAAAATTCGTATCTAAAGACGTTGGAACGGAAACAGGAACCCCTCCAACAAGAGAAACTAATGGCGCGTATGATACAAAGCAAGGTTCCACAATTAATATTTCATCGCCTGGATTAACAATGGCCCTTAACGCTAAATCAATACCTTCACTTGCCCCGACAGTCACGACAATCTCATCTTCCGGGTTATAACTAACATCAAAACGTCTTTCTAAATATTGAGCAATCGCTTCTCGAAGCTCAATCATTCCTGCATTTGCAGTATACGATGTTAAGCCACGTTCAAGGGAATGAATACTTGCTTCTCGAACATTCCAAGGGGTGGAATAATCCGGCTCTCCAACACCTAGTGAAATAATGTTATCCATCTTTGAAGCTAAATCAAAAAATCTTCGGATTCCAGAAGGTTTAATACTATTTACTGCTTCCGATAACTGTGTTTTGTGATCTGTTTTCATGGTACTCATGGAGAAACCACCATTCGATGATCTCCATCCTCTTCCGCTTCAAACACAACCCCATCATGCTTATACTTCTTCAATTGAAAATGGGTCGTCGTAGAGATAACTGAATCGAGCGTTGATAATTTTTCTGAAACAAATTTTGCTGTATCTGACATGGAACGACCTTCGATGACTACGGAGAGGTCATAGGTTCCTGACATTAAGTACAAAGCTTTTACTTCTTTAAAACGATAAATCCGTTCTGCTACTTCATCAAAGCCAACCCCTCTTTTTGGCGTAACTTTCACATCAATCATCGCAGTCACATTCTCCGTAACATCTACCTTACTCCAATCAATTATCGCTGAATAACCTAAGATTATTTTTCTCTTCTTCATATTTGCCAACATTTCAGAGACGTTTTCCAAAGAGGTGTCTAACATTTTCGCAAGTTTACTCTCTGACATTCGTCCTTCTTTTTCAATAAGTAATAATAGTTCTCTTTCCTTCTCAGTCATCATGTTTACCCTCCATTGTTTCTGTATAATGCGCATTCAAGTTAAATTCCGGTTCATATATACCTGGAACACTTCAAACCATCTAATATTCGTTTTATATTTGTTCTATAGGGAATGATACATGTAAATCTTCATTATACCAACCATCATACATTCTTTTCTATGATCGACTTCTATATATTTTACACGACACAGCTCTGCCATACTAGAGCAAATATTCACTTTATTAAGAAAAACGCATAGCGTCATTTGTTAAAACTTAGAGTCTTTTATACCCCAGCGGAAATCATCTGCCTATAGCGGATTCGAGCACCTCTGTTCATTGAAAAAAAAACAATCTCTTAAATAGAAAGGGAGCTTTGTCTGATACCTGAAAGGAGCTAGCACGATGCACAATAGTAACGACAACCCGCATGTGACTGAATATCAACATGTAGCTATTATACTCGTAGATATGATTAATGATTTCGATTTTCCTGAAGCAGATATGCTTTTTGAATCCGCATTACCTGCTGCTAAAAACATTGCTAATTTAAAAAAACAAGCAAAAGAGCTAGACATTCCCGTACTATATGTAAATGACAATTACGGACGCTGGCAATCTGATTTTCCGGCACTGGTGGATCACTGCAAAGATCGGACAGACTATGGTAAAAAGATAACAGAATTAATTGAACCCGAGGATAATGATTATTTTATTCTTAAACCTCAATACTCTGGATTTTTCATGACTCCATTAGAATTATTACTGGACTATTTAAATGTTAAATCGTTGATTATTACAGGTGTCGCAGGAAATATGTGTGTACATTTCACTGCCAACGATGCATTTATGAGAGGCTATAAACTATATATCCCATCAGATTGTACAGCATCTAACAGAAATAAGGACAACAAAGAAGCACTCGATCTCATGAGTGAAGTTCTCCATGCTAATATAGACCACTCTAAAAATTTAAATCTAAAAACAATTAAATATGAATGGACTGATGAGTCTGGCAAAACCATCGACAAAAATTAGAAAGCCTCTCTACACGTTTACGAGGGGCTGAGGTGACAATTGTTACTATTTCAGCCCCACTAGTTTAAGCGCCCTTTACGTTGTATGCTGCGCAATTTCTTTTTTGTGGAAAAGAAAAATTGTTCCTATTAAAATCCCTATTATAAGGACAAGCGTGAATGCTAGATTAAGTCCGAATCCACTACCTACCTGTCCAGTCTGATACAAACTTTGACTATGACTGGTAAGCATCGCAGGTGAGAGTGACATCAGATCCGGAGTGAGGGAACTTAACAAACTTAAAACAACTGTTAATCCGAGACCCGCAAAAGCAACAAAAGCTGTGCTGTTTAGCAATGCACTTAAACATAAAATCACTGTCATTACAAAGGCAATCCATATACCATAGATAATCCCTCCATATATTAAATCAGCAATCACCATCTTTTCAATTAATAGAAAAGTGTAATACACTGCTGCAATATATCCCATAGCATAGGAACCTAAAGAAATGCATAACAGATGGGCCCATTTAGCCGTCAAATAATTCGTGTAAGAAACAGGTTTTACTAAAACCATTATTTGTGTACCATGATTCTTTTCTTTCGCGACAATGCCCATATAAGCTAAAACAAGAACAAGGAATCCAATTTGACCAAACTGACCTAACGTCGCCGTTATCACTTCTGCGCCAGTAGGGATAGGAAGATCCATCACTGCCCCTTCTGGAAGTCCGCCAAATTGTCCAATAATATCAGCAAAGTAATAGGACGTAACCGGTTGCGTTATCCCTAACAAAATAAAGACAACAGGAATCCATGGATCCTAGGAGCAGGCGGAGGAGGAATGGATGAGATGCTTCTAGGGTTGATGGAGGATGTTGCAGTGGAATCAATAGATTATCAGATTATCATTGATAAAGAAACATTCTATCAAACAGAAGCAACAATCAATATGGTCATGGGAATGGATATTATGTACCAGAGCATTACAATCGATCAGGATACTCATATGACACTCTCGGAGTTTAATGAATTAGAGCCCATAGAAATTACTCAAGAAGTTCTCGATAATGCAACAGAAATGTCCGAAGATGAGCTAATGGGTAGCGGCTTTTAATTTGAATTCAAGTCGCAATTAAAAATAAAAAAGGTAGGAAGCACACGACCGGTGCTCCTACCTTTTTTTATACTTATTATAGATTAAGGACTAGTACTTTATCACGTAGCATAGAATCGATACTTCTTCCGATCCCTTGTACACCTTGTCCCGAGTTTTTAACTCCTAAGAACGGAAAGTGATCCGGTCCTCGAGATGTTTTACCATTCACCTGAACAGTTCCAACATCAAGACGATCTGCAATTATAAAAGCACCCTCTAAGTTCTTTGTGAAAATGCTTGCTTGTAGACCATACTCATTTCGCTTCTCTAGATCAATAGCTTCTAATTCATTAGAAACTCTCATGATTGGTAAAACTGGACCAAACTGCTCTTCCCAAGCAATTCTCATATCTTCCGTAACATTGTCAAGTAAAGTTGGACCAAGCAAATTACCGTCAACAATCCCTTTAGTTACGATTGTTGCACCTTTTTCAACTGCATCATCAATCAAGGAAATAACATAATCAGCAGATTTTTGATCAATCATAGGTGTGATATCTACTTCTTCAGTTGATTTCCCTACTTTTAATTTTGTAATATTAGCTTTTATATTTTCAACAAGTTCGTCCGCAACCTTATCGATTACCATCACACGTTTAATAGCTGTGCAACGTTGACCGGAATAACTTAATGAACCACTTACAATCTCTTTTGCTGCTTTAACTAGATCTGCATCTTCTAAGACGATTGCAGGGTCCTTACCGCCTAACTCAAGCACTACTGGAATCATTGATGCTTTCTTTGCAATATGTTGACCAGTAGCTGTACCACCAGTAAAAGTAATCATATTTACTTTCGGATGAGTAACGATAAGATCACCAATTACTGAACCTCGTCCTGTAACCACGTTTACGACGCCTTCTGGTAATCCGGCATTTACTAAAGCCTTAATCATAAGAAGTCCACTGATAGCTCCTTGTGTAGCTGGCTTAAAGACCACTGTGTTTCCTGTAATAAGCGCAGGAGCAATTTTAGATGCTGCTAAGTTTACAGGATAGTTAAATGGAGATATAGCTAGAACAACTCCATGAGGAACTTTTTGAACCATCGCTTTAGTTTGCTTAGAAGCACCAGGAAATGCATCCCCTTGAATGAAGCTTCCGTGAGTGCGAAGACCTTCTTCTGCAGTATGTCTAATTAATTGAGCTGTACGTTTCACTTCACTCTTTGAAGCAGATAATGTTTTTCCAACTTCTAAATGAATCATTTCACCAATCTCATCAGTCATCTTTTCAAGCTCTTCAGCCCACTTGTGAAGAAGACCAGATCTTTCGTGACCATCTGTTGCTGCCCAATTCTCCTGAACATCAGCAGTCTTATCCACTGCACGATTAACTTCGTCTTGAGACATTGCAGGAACTTCCCCTACAACAGAGCCGTCATCCGGCGAGATAATTTGAACAGTGTTTCCCGTGTCACTGCTCTTCCATTCATTGTTATAAAGATATGGATGAATTTTCACTTCTTTTTGTACACTCATGCAAAATCTCTCCTTTAAGTTTTTATAATAATTAAATTAATAGGACGAATGTTTATAATTAAATCATTTGTAAACACTTACAAGCAAGTCATATGCTCAAAATACTTTAAATAATTAAAAAACTTACAAAACTTACAAGCAAAGATATTAAATATCTGTACAAAAAAAGCCTACCTTTTTATAGGTAAACTGAATAAATATAATGGTGAGCCATGAAGGACTCGAACCTTCGACCCTCTGATTAAAAGTCAGATGCTCTACCAACTGAGCTAATGGCTCTCTATTTGCTTGTGTATGATCGATGAATCTGTTCGTTATCTTTTCTTTAAAATTGGTGACCCGTACGGGATTCGAACCCGTGATACCGCCGTGAAAGGGCGGTGTCTTAACCGCTTGACCAACGGGCCACTATAGATAAAAAGTGGCGGAGAAGGAGGGATTTGAACCCTCGCGCCGCTCACACGACCTACACCCTTAGCAGGGGCGCCCCTTCAGCCACTTGGGTACTTCTCCTTAATGGCTCCACAGGTAGGATTCGAACCTACGACCGATCGGTTAACAGCCGATAGCTCTACCACTGAGCTACTGTGGAATAATGGTGGGCCTGAGTGGACTCGAACCACCGACCTCACGCTTATCAGGCGTGCGCTCTAACCGGCTGAGCTACAGGCCCATTAAGGAATACATACATAGAAATGGAGCGGGTGATGAGAATCGAACTCACATCATCAGCTTGGAAGGCTGAGGTTTTACCACTAAACTACACCCGCTTAATATAAAAATATAATGTTTGTTATTTAGAAGGTACCTATGTATGGGTATGACTTGTCCTAAATAACTATATCTATCAAGTTTTAATGATTATTTAGAATTATGGAAGTATGTTCCTGGAGCGGAAGACGAGATTCGAACTCGCGACCCCCACCTTGGCAAGGTGATGTTCTACCACTGAACTACTTCCGCAATAAATAATGGCAGGGCTAGCAGGATTCGAACCTGCGGGTCACGGAATCAAAATCCGATGCCTTACCGCTTGGCTATAGCCCTATATTTTTATTTGTTTTAATTTTTAATGGGGCGGCTGATGGGAATTGAACCCACGAGTGCCGGAATCACAATCCGGTGCGTTAACCACTTCGCCACAACCGCCATTATAATAAATATGGCAGGGGTAGCAGGAGTCGAACCCGCATCAAAGGTTTTGGAGACCTTCGTTTTACCATTAAACTATACCCCTATAACATGGTGGAGGGGGGCAGATTCGAACTGCCGAACCCGAAGGAGCGGATTTACAGTCCGCCGCGTTTAGCCACTTCGCTACCCCTCCATATTTTCTTATCGATAAGTTACGAATCTCTTCGTCAACTTCTTTTAACTTCTTTTTAATTATAAAATGGCGGTCCCGACGGGATTCGAACCCGCGATCTCCTGCGTGACAGGCAGGCATGTTAACCGCTACACCACGGGACCTTGATTTAAATAGATAAAAAATGGAGGAGGAAGAGGGATTCGAACCCCCGCGGGATTTGACTCCCCTGTCGGTTTTCAAGACCGATCCCTTCAGCCAAACTTGGGTATTCCTCCAAAAATAATTATGGTAGCGGCGGAGGGGATCGAACCCCCGACCTCACGGGTATGAACCGTACGCTCTAGCCAGCTGAGCTACACCGCCATAACATTAATAATAGATAATATATTTTAAAATATTGGTGGAGCCTAGCGGGATCGAACCGCTGACCTCCTGCGTGCAAGGCAGGCGCTCTCCCAGCTGAGCTAAGGCCCCAACATTAATTAAAATATTTACGCCCAGCGGCGTCCTACTTTCACAGGGGGAAACCCCCAACTATCATCGGCGCTGGAGAGC
>NZ_JBIMEV010000040.1:0-42627 GCF_051262595.1 Salipaludibacillus sp. CF4.18 | reverse complement strand
TGCTCCCCGTTAGCATCACAACAGGAGAAACAGCTTGTTCAACTATTGCACCCCCGTTTGTTTAAGTACATTTCTTCACAAAAGTTAAATTCAATTTAAATAAAGAAAGACTTAATTCCAACTTTCCATAATCTCTCCGTTTTCATCGTTTCTATACGTATTTTAATTTAAGAAAACATTCTTCTAAGTTTATTGTTAGGTGCGATGGAAATCCAATTATATTAGATATTTAATTTTATTCACTTACTATAAATGTAACGTCACCAACTGTAATACTTACAGTTAGTTAACTGCCTCTTAAAAGGACAGCTATTTTTGATACCCTTGAGCAATACTATCCTTCTCACATGTGTTAGAGTGATAGTGAGAGGCGGTTAATTATGGATAAATATATTATTAAAAATACTAGAAAAAGCATGTGGATTCAATCTATTGTCAGTAGTAATGAAATTGTCGAAACAAACCAATTTATAGAAGCATTAGTATTTGAAAATGAGAATGAAGCCCAAGAGGTCTGTAGGAAATTAACAAACTACAGCGAAGAGCAATTCGAAGTAATTTTAAACAAGACCCCAAAAAAATAATCGGGATAAATTTGCATAACCTAATTAAAGCACCCCCGTTAGTTCAACAAGCACCTTCTCTTTCCATGTACATTTTTCTCGAACTGTTCATCAGCCAAAAGAATCTTTTTCCTCATTTGTCCATGATTAATTCGACTGTTTTTTCTATCTATCCGCAATTAACTACATCATTTTTACCTTATTACATAAGATGTACTATCCCTATCGAAAGGGGGGTTTACTAATGAGTGATTATGGTTGTGTCTCTCCTGTAGCAGGAAAAAAAGACTCTAGTTTTGCGTTAATCGTTGTCTTGTTCATTTTGTTGATTATTGTAGGCGCGGCTTTCGTTAGACCACATTACTAAATTTTTATTGATGCGAGCGCTTATACAAAGTGCTCGCATTTTTTTCTAATTTCAACCTAATGCACAATAGTGGTCAAATCCACCATAAAAGTGAGTTGGTTTCATTCTTGTTCCACTAAGGTGCGATGTTCAATAAGAAGAACGGAATCCTTTTTGGAAGGATTCTCCCCAATACTTCAACAAGGTTACGTTCCTTATTAGAGCCAGCAATTATTCTTGTTTTTTATTTATCAATAATAGTACGGATAAGGATAATAAGGATACGGAGGCGGAGCAATATAAGGTAATAGAGCTAAAGCAGCTAAGGAAGCTAGTGGAAAACCTCGACGTCTAAAACGTCGGAACCTTCTTCTAGGACGACCAAAAGGTCCATAATATTGTCGAGTATCCGATTCATCCCCCTCACTTTCTCGCTCCATTACATCCTCACCAGCTAACACTGTAATATTATCCATATCAACATTTTCAATAATGCCATCAAATGTACTTCCATCTGTCATCGTTAAAGTCACATGATAATACATGTGGTTTCTGCACTCATCATGTAAATCCCTTAAGTGGTTACGGTAATCATGGTTTTCTACATTCACTTTTTATCTCATCTCCCTTCAAATACATGGTATTCACCTAGAAGAAGGGCGTTACTCAATTGTATGTATTAATTACATTCAACAACAATATTTCTCATCATTATTATTAACCTCCCCTTTAGCTCTGCAACAACACCAAAGGGCTTATTAAACTATTGCCACCCCGTTAGTTGTAGAAGAACATTATTAGCTTGTTAAAAACACTTTTCCTATAGCTTTATTTAGTGCAACAACATTTACTGCCTCTTTTACGTTTAATAAGTCATATTTAGAATCTATCTCCATCAAACGCAATTGTTTATCATTAATCAATGATATAAGGTGATTAAAGGTCTTCTGCCATTTATCTATTGATACATTTTTATTCCAATTCCGTAAATGAAACATATTAGCATTTACTTTTGCCTTATTAAAAATTTCTGCCCAATTTACCTGTACCCCTGATAAAAGACCGATTGTTAAAAAATTGCCGTTTGGGAGTACACATAAAGCCAAATCATTAACAGATGAACCACCAATAGAATCAATAGCAGCATTAGCACCAAGTCCATTTGTTAATTCCATAACTGTTTCATGTAATGATTTTTCTTTTGTATTAATTACATAAGAAGCACCAAGTTGAAGTAAATCTTCTGTATGTTTATTATTTCTAGTCACTGCAATCAACCGAAAACCAATAACCTTTGATAATTGAGCAAAAATACGTCCAATAGACGAACCACACGCATTAACCACTAAAACATCATTCATTCTTAATTTTAATACTTCTGTACATACAACCCAAGCTGTAATTGGATTGATATACATTTGTGAAGCCGTAAAATCATCAATAGATTTCGGTATCTGAACTGCTAATTCTGCTGATGTCTTAACGTATTCTTGCCATGTTCCATCCCCACGCAAAGGTAAAACACGTTTACCAATAAAACTATGAGAAACGGAAGCCCCTACATCTTCTACAAATCCGACACCCTCATAACCAGGGATATTAGGTAAAGAAATACGTTGAGAATAAGACCCGCTAATCGGTATTAAATCTGATGGATTGATAGGACGTGCTAACATCCGAACAAGGACTTCATTATCATTTGGAGGTTCAATATCTTTATTTTCAACTTTCAGCACATCTTGAGGACTTCCAAAATCATAAAATCTAATACATTTTGCATCCAAAACAATGAAGTCCTCCTTTAACCAAAGGTAATTTTTATTAATTAAATCATTATCATCTTTAACTAACCTGCTCGTAGTTTTAAAAAAGGCATCCCCTTATTGAAGGATTCTCCCCGTTAAGTTGTATAAGGAAAATTTTAACACCCTCTAGTGTGAATTTAAAGATACAAGTCAACCGAATTCAATTGTGTGACATTCGGACCTGCATAAATGATTAAGACCCTTAATTGAATAAGAATCAAGAAGTCTGTGAAAAATGGTCATTAGGTAAACATCATTACATCTCAACAAAGAAGGAGTTGAGGTGTCAATGAAATGTGCAGTATATATTCGTGTATCCACGGATAAAGAAGAGCAAAAAACATCTTTAGATAACCAACAACAATTTTTCTACAATATCCTTGCAGAAAAGGGGTGGGAGTTATACGAGTTTTATATCGATGTTCAGTCAGGCACCAAAGATAAGAAACGTGAGAACCTTCGGCGATTAATTAAAGATGCGAAAGCACGAAAATTTGATGTTATCCTATCTAAAGAACTTTCACGTCTCGCCCGTAATGGAAAGCTCTCTTATGAAATTAAGGATATCGCCGAGAATAATAACGTCCATATTATCACCTATGACAATGCAATAAACTCAATTGAAGGGAATATTCACATGTTCGGTCTTTATGCTTGGGTGTATGAACAGGAGTCTCAACGCACTTCTGAGAGAATAAAGGCAGCTCTTAATACAAAAGCAAAGCGAGGTGAATTTATTGGCTCTAATGCACCATATGGGTATAAAATTATCAACAAAAAACTAGTACTAGCTGAAGACTATACTCCAACTGTCGTACGACAAATTTTTAAGTTGTACATGGAAGGAAAAGGGCTTGACGGGATTGCACGTACCTTGTCGAAAGATGGATATTCAACTCCTGCAAGGGTTGCTGAAAAAAAAAATAATGCTGGTCATTATTGGCATGGCTCTAGTGTTAAAGGTAACCTAACTAATCCGCATTACATCGGTGATTTAGTACAACAAAGAGAAACCACTAGAAGCGTAACGTCTGAATCGAGACAGAAACAACCTCAAGAGAAGCATGTCGTTTTAAAACAAACGCACTCTGCGATAATCTCTCATGAAGATTTTGAAGCCGTAAAACAGCTTATGAAAAGTAGAAAGAAGAATGTGACCAAGGGGAAAAAGCACCTTTATACAAATATTCTTTTTTGTGCTGATTGTGGAACAGGTATGTGGTATAAACAGAATCGAGATGGGTATATTTGTGGACGATATTCTAAACATGGTAAAGGCGCTTGTACACATCATGCTATCAAAGAGAAGGATTTGAATCACATTTTTTTATCTGATATGGAACAAAAGATTGATAAAATCAGTGATGACTTAGCGCTAAATAAGTTAGATTTACAAGCAAAAAAGAAACAAAAACAATATCACCAACATCTAAAGATAGTAGATGAAAAAATAGTGGGTTTGAAATCAAAAAAGAGACGCTACCTAGATTTATTAGCAAACGATTTAATTTTTCACGATGACTATAGAGAGGTGGCAAATATTGCCCAAGAAGAAATTGAAAAATTAATCATAAAAAGGAGTGACCACTTAGCGTCACTCCAAGATGACAACTATGCAAAGAAGGCTGAAAACTTAAAGAAATTATTTTCCCGTTTCTTGCCATTGAACGAGGTAACGAACGAAATGTTGCATTACTTTGTTGAACGAATTGATGTTGAGAGAGCGGGGAGACCAATCATCAAATATAGGTTTTCAATCCTCAATGCTTAGTAGTTATTTCCCCGTGTAAACTAACTGCGACACACACTCCACATGTGCAGTCTGCGGGAACATATCCACCGGCTGTAAGCTTTTTAGCTTGTAACCGCCCTGAGAGAGCTCCTGTACATTCTTAGCTAGTGTCGAAGGGTTACAGGATACATAGACAATTCGTTGCGGCTTTGTACGTAACAATGTCTTAATTAACGAGTCATCTAATCCACTTCGAGGAGGATCAACAATGACGACGTCAGCTTTCCAACCTTCTTTTTCCCATTTAGGAAACCATTCTTCCGCTTTTCCCACTTCATATTTAGCATGGGTGATTCCGTGTGCTTCAGCATTTTTCTCAGCATCGGCAATAGACTCGGCGATAACATCCATGCCACGAAGCTCTTTCGCTTCTTTCGCCACCCAAAGCCCTATCGTGCCAACACCACAATAGGCATCCACAACATTTTCTGTTCCTGTTAACTTTGCGGCTTTTTTTGCTGCATTATAAAGTTTTACCGTCTGAACAGGATTCAGCTGAAAGAAGGCTCGTCCTGATAAATGAAACGTAAATTCCTTGATTTTTTCTTCTATCTTTTCTTTGCCCGCTAAAACAATGGTTTCATCACCAAAGACTAGCGATGTTTTTTGACTGTTTATATTTTGCACAACAGACGTAATATCTGGTAATCGCCGCTTCAATTCTTCTAAAAACAATTCTTTTCGAGGAAACTCTTTTGTCGATGTGATAAGAACTAATTGATATTCTCCTGTTTCAAAGCCAACTCTTGTAACAATCGTACGTAAAAACCCGGTTCGTTTCTTTTCTTCGTACACAGAGATATTGAGCTCTTGAACAATTTGCTTTACCACTTGAGTGACCGTGTCCGTTTGCTCATGCTGCACAATACATTTATCAATATTAATAAGCTCGTGGCTATTGGAACCATACAATCCAGCTACGACTTTCCCTTTTCTCACTCCTGCTTGCATTTGACTCTTGTTACGGTAATTCCACGGATCATCCATGCCAATCGTATTTTTAAAAGAGATACGATCGAGGTTAATTTTTGTATACCGTTCAAATGCTTGTCGGACAACATCTTTTTTCTCACGAAGCTGTCCTTCGTAAGAAAGATGTTGAAGCTGACAGCCACCGCAAGCGTCATAAATTGGACATGGTGGTTTTATTCTATCTTCGGATTCTTTTCGCCATTTTATAATTTTCCCAGTAGCGAACTTGTGAGATACTTTCACCGCTTCGCAGACCACTTCTTCTCCAGGTAATGCCCCTGGTACAAAAACGACTTGCCTCTTAAAAAATCCAACACCTTCCCCATCAATACCTAAACGTTTGATCGTTAATGGGAATTGTTGACCTTTTTTTATTTTTAATTCCGTTTCCGGTTTTTTATTGAATTTTCTTGTCTCTTTCATTATTTGCACCTCTATTATATTAAACATTAGCACTTGGTTAAAATTGCATGATCTTTTTCAATAAGACCATAACCACACTCTCAAGGCTTTCTCTTTACACATAATAACATATTTCACAGATTTCCTTAACTTGGCATCCCCCATCAGGCACTGCTTCTGTTAAAATAATTTTTGCATAACGTTATAGATAGGAGAGATAATTGTGTCCATAGCTACAGATATTGTTTCGCTAAAAATCATGTCAGAGGTTTACAAAAAACGAGGTCTTGAAGACTTGTTGAAAATGACTTGCGAATACTTAGAAGACGAAGTTCCTTATATTGATTGGGTCGGTGTCTACTTTTTCGAGAGAAATGACGAATTGAAATTAATGGCTGCCTCTAATTTAGAAGACGACTTAACTTGGACTTCTAACGGAGAACTAAAATTCCCTTTAAAAAACTCTAACAATGAAGCAAAAGGCATTATGATCGTCAGAAGTAAAGAAGCCATTGCATTTGATGTCACTGACGTATCAACATTAGAAGCTATCGCCCAATCACTAGGCGAATTAAGCATGGCTAACTAAGAAAAACGGCAGAGCCGTCTTTTCTTAAATACAGCGTGATCTTTAAAGCCACCATCATTTAAGCATCAAGGGCGAACTTCCCTTGATGCTTGTGGCGTAAAGATAGCTGTCAACTTATAAATTCTTATTTTGTAAGAAAAACGCGTAGCGTCTTTTATTAAGTACAGCGCGATCTAGTTTCCATTATCCTTGTCTTTATTAAAAGGTACCTGATCTCTAAAACTCACTTCATTCAAGCTTTTGAACGTATATCCTTCTTCTTTTAAATCATCGATTACCCGCGAAAGTGCCCCAGCGTTATCACTTGAGACTGAATGTAGAAGTAATACGGACCCCGGATGAATTCTGCTCATGATTTTATCATAGGCGTAGTCCGCACCTTTCTGATTCCCTGTTTCCCAATCCACATAAGCGAATGACCAAAATACATTTGTATATCCCATCTCCTGAGTTTTAGCTAGCGTCCATTCACTAAATGTCCCTCTAGGCGGTCTTAAATAGATCATATCTTCCTGGCCAGTAATCTCCTTGTAAGAATCTTTAATATAATTAAGTTCTCTTTCCAACCGTTCCTCCGAAATACTCGGTAAACTAGGGTGGTGGTTCGAATGATTACCAACAATATGCCCCTCATCAACCATGCGATTAATTAACTCTGGCTCTTCGTTCATATAATGTCCTGTAACAAAAAATGCAGCTGGAACCTCTTTTTCTTTTAAAATATCCAAAATATCAGATGTATAGCCATTCTCATATCCATTATCAAAGGTGATAAATAGTTCCTTTTGTGTGGTATCACCTAGGTAAAATCCGCCATATTTTTCTAGCAGTTCCTGAAAATAAGGTTCTGTAGAGGCAGGTTCGTTATTTTTACTAGGTTTGAAATTCCAATGGTACTCTTTTTTGCTAAGTTCCTCAGCAAAAACCCCGATGTTATTCATAGGCTGTAATGCAAATAAAACTCCAACAATGAAAATAAACAGTATTTTTTTCCCCATAAACAATACCCACTTTCACCAGCTTTTTCTTTATGTTTCTCTATTTTTAAGTTTTCATGCATGGCAAAAGAGAAGTTTATTTATGATTCGCTCATTACTTCTTTTTCTTTCTTATATAATTACGGAAATGCGCATTTAAGACTGTAAGCAACAACTTCGAGGAAGACTTATCAAGGTGCTAAACCTCTCTCAATAAGCTACCGGAGTTTCTGGTGTTACACCTTCTTCATACTCCAGATGATCTGTACGGTTTGTAAAGTGAATCTTAGCATGGCCTGTCGGTTCCATTGTAATTTTAGTAATCCCAGTATTTCCTATAATGAAAGGTCTCTCGAGTTCATGCCATTTACGACCTGCAATGAGAAACATTAGCATAATACTGATAAAACCTCCGTGAGAAACAATAGCTACTGTTTTTCCGGCATGATTGTCGAGTAATTTTTCAACTACCTTTTCACATCTGTTTGAAATTTCATCGAGAGTTTCTGTTCCTTTAATGCCAGAAGTTAAAAGCATATTAGGTTGTAAATTTGGAAACTCTTCATACATTTGATCTCTTGTTTTTCCTTGTAACGGACCTAAGCCAATTTCTCTGACCATTTGTGAACTTTCCACTTTCTTTGAATGATGTTTAGCAATTGCCTCGCATGTTTTAACTGCTCTACCCAAATCACTAGTGATAAAATGATCTATGTTTACATTGGATAACGCTTTGCCTGCTAATTTAATTTGTTTTTCACCTAAGCTCGAAAGTGGAAATTCCGCGTGTCCTTGAATAATACCTTTTAAGTTTGCTTCAGACTGTCCGTGCCTTATAAAGTAAACGGTTATCATATGTATGACGCCCTTCCTAGGTTTCTGATATACTAATCTATTTTTCTATTATCCAGGTTAATGTCATGTTCTACAAGCTATATAAGGTAATTATATACCGTTTGACATACAAATAGGTTGCCTTGCAGAACAAGGCAACCTATTCATTCGATTATTCAAACTCACGACGATGCTTTTGGCATTCCTCTTCTAATTCATCCAGCTTAGTAATAATCCGATCTATATCTTCTACACCTGTTTTTTCAGGATCTAATTCATCTAAGGAATTCACTAAATTCTCCATTCTTTCATGTAAAGCACTTAATCTCTCTGTTTTTCCTGAATTCTCCATTATAATCTCCTTTCTTGTTACATTCTTTGTTTATCATCATATTTTAACAGAATGCCCAAAAAGCGCACAATAAAATCCATCATTTTCTTTGTAAGCATTCTATTATGGTGATTATTCCTGTAGTATGAAGAACGGTTGTTTTGTTTTGTGAAAGGAGTGGAAACAAAAATGAAGTCAGTAATGCAAGAAATAAATCCTTCTTATGATCCATGGGAAGCTTACCTTGACATAAAAGAATACGGGAAAGCACAGCTTACAAATATTGAATTTACTACTACGAATTTATGTAATATGCGCTGTGAGCACTGTGCGGTTGGATATTCGCTACAGACAAAGGATCCTGATACTCTCCCATTAGAACTTTTCATAAAGAAATTAGAGGAAATTCCTCATTTAAGAGCGTTAAGTATTACTGGTGGAGAGCCCATGCTTTCAATGAAATCCGTTAAAAATTACGTCGTTCCACTGTTAAAATACGCACATGAACGAGGCGCACGAACGCAAATTAACTCCAATTTAACGATGCCTATTGAAAGATACGATTTAATCGTGCCCTATTTAGATCTTTTGCACATTTCTCATAATTATGGAAGTGTTGATGACTTTACCGATATAGGGTTTGCTGTCATGGAGCGAAAGCCCTCTATAGAACAAAGACAAATGTACTTTGATCGAATGGTTGAGAACGGAAAAAACCTCTCGAAACGTGGAGTTCTAATCTCTGCTGAAACAATGTTAAACAAACGAACATTACCTCATTTGGAGAGAATACACGACCAAGTTATTGAAATGGGTTGTAAAAGGCATGAGATACACCCTATGTACCCAACAAGCTTTGCGAGTAACCTGTCTATCGCTACTCTAAAAGAAATCAGGGAAGGGATTCATAGATTATTGGACCATCGGAACAAAGATACATGGATGCTGTTTGGAACACTTCCTTTTTACCCTTGCAACGATGATAAAGAGGACCAATCTTTGATTTCCCGGTTATTTACAGAAAAAAATGTTACCGTCAGAAATGATCCGGATGGCCGTTCTCGTCTCAATGTCAATATATTTGATGGTGGCATTCACGTAACCGACTTTACCTCCGCAGGTTCTTTAGGCAATATCCAGGAGCAAACATTACAACAGGCATTTGATAATTGGCGCTCTACAGAGATTGCTCAATCGATTGATTGTCATTGCCCGGCTGCTGAATGTCTCGGTCCGAATCTACTCGTAAGAGACGCGTATTATAAAGATATCGATTTTATAAGCCGATCTGCGAATGTAACTAAGACTCCATTAGAGTAAAAAAACTGCTTTTATAATAGCGGGTTATGTTACCCTAAACAAAATTTTTAAAAAAACCTGTCTCACAATGAATACTGTAAGACAGGTTTTTCTAGTTACCTAAATGGCACTAATTCTTTATTTAGTTGTTTCGTCTGTGGATAAACATCCTTGTAGATCTTGAATAATTTTTTATACGTCTCCACGTTCTCAGAAGCAGGCGTATACGTGTCACTTGTTTCCACAAACTGTTGTGCACAATCTTTTAATGATGGAAACCAGCCGAGTCCATAAGCAGCAAGCATCGCTGCCCCCATACCAGGTCCTTGCTCGTTTTTGAGTTTTACGACTTCCGCATTAAAAACATCAGCCTGCATTTGAAGCCATAACTCACTCTTGGCTCCACCACCTATGGAAATCACTTTATCGACGGTTTTTCCATGCTCACGAAAAACTTCCACTGTTTCATTCAATGAGAATGTAATCCCCTCAATCACTGCTCTCGCGAAATCTCCCAACGTATGTGTTGCTTGCATCCCAATAAAGCTACCTCTTATATCTGCATCAGCATGGGGTGTTCTTTCTCCAACAATATATGGCGTAAAGATCAAGCCTTTAGCACCTGCAGGAGATTCACTTGCTGAAGCAAGGATTTGTTCAAATGACTGATCTGCCGCAAATGTGTCTTTAAACCAGCTTAAACTATAACCCGCAGCCAATGTAACACCCATAGTATAAAAAGCTGACTCTTCACCATGATTAAAATAATGAACTTTTCCGCCAAAATCTTTTGTACCTTCTTCTTCATAAGATAAAACAACTCCTGAAGTTCCTGTACTGCAAAGAGTTACCCCGTCTTCAAGAATGCCAGAACCTATAGCACCACATGCGTTATCTGCTCCACCGGCAAATACACTAACACTTGCTGCCAGCCCACATTGATCTGCTATTTCTTCGCTTACGTTCCCTACATTTGCATGCGAAGCAACAAGAGGTGGACACAATTCAAAGGAAATTCCTACTTTTTCACAAATTTGCTTGCTCCACTTTTTCTCCGCTACGTCCAACAATAACGTTCCAGCTGCATCTGAATACTCCATCTGTATTTCACCGGTTAAACGGTATCTCAAATAATCCTTCGGAAGCACAAAGGATGCTGCTTTTGCAAAAACTTTTGGTTCATTTTTTTTCACCCACAACAATTTTGGTAGCGTGAAGCCTTCCAAAGCTGGGTTCTTTGTAATGCTATGTAGCGTTTCGATCCCAATTTTTTCTTCAATTTCTCTACATTCCTCGGTAGTACGTGTATCATTCCACAACATAGCATGACGAAGTGGTTTATTGTTTTCATCGAGTAAAACAAGCCCATGCATTTGTCCCGAAAAACTCATGCCTTCAATTCTATCCGCATCTTTCATCGTATGAGTAAGGTCTTTTATTGCAGCAATTGTTTGCTTGACCCATTTTTCCGGATCCTGTTCGCTGTATCCTGATTTTTCTTGTATGAGCGGATATTCCTTTGATGTTTCTTTAACAACTGTTCCTTCTTTATTAACAAGCAGTGCTTTTACGGCACTCGTTCCTAAATCGATTCCGATTACATAGCTCATCTAGTTTTCCTCCCTAAGAAAAACGCGTAGCGTCTTTTATTAACTTCTATGTAAAATCAGACAGCTGTGTAAAACTGTCTGATTCTTCTACTATTTATTCGGCAGCATATGTGATCAAATAACGGTTAATGGTAGCTTTGATCTTTTCTAAACGACCGGATTCTTGTTTAATTTCATTTAAACCAAGCGCATGATCTTCAAGCTTACGGAAGTCTGTTTTACCTGAAACGATGTCCAAGCCAATACCTTCCGAATAACTCTTGTAACGATTCTCAACAATATCTTCAAGTACTTTATCATCAATTAATTTTTGGGCTACTTTTAAACCAATCGCATACGTATCCATTCCCGCAATATGTGCATGGAATAAATCTTCTGGTTCAAAAGATCCTCTTCTGACTTTTGCATCGAAGTTTAAACCACCACGGCCTAAGCCACCATTTTTAATGATTTCATACATAGCTAATGTAGCTGTGTAAAGATCAGCCGGGAATTCGTCTGTATCCCATCCAAGCAATGGATCACCTTGGTTAGCGTCAACTGAACCTAACATATTGATGTCACGAGCATAGCGAAGTTCATGTTCAAATGTATGTCCTGCAAGGGTAGCATGGTTTGCTTCAATGTTGAATTTGAAGTGATTTTGTAAACCATGATTTTGCAAGAATGCAAAGCTAGTTGCCACATCAAAATCGTATTGATGAGTAGTTGGTTCCTTTGGTTTAGGCTCAATAAGGAATTGGCCGTCATAGCCGATTTCTTTCGCATAATCGATAGCCATGTGATAGAAACGACCAAGGTTGTCCATCTCTAACTTCATGTCTGTATTTAAAAGAGTTTCATACCCTTCACGACCACCCCAGAAAACATAGTTGTCAGAGCCTAATTCTTTTCCTATTTCCAAGCCTTTTTTCACTTTGGCAGCTGAATAAGCAAATACATCTGCGTTGTTAGAAGATGCCGCCCCATGAACAAATCTTGGGTTTGTAAAATTGTTGGCAGTATTCCAAAGCAACTTTGTTTTACTGTCTTTCATATAGTCCTTCATCAAGCTTACAATTGTGTCTAAGTTTTGGTTTGTTTCTTTTAAATTACTTCCCTCTGGAGCAATATCTACATCGTGGAAGCAGAAAAACGGAACATTGAGCTTCTCAAATAATTCAAATGCTGCCTCCAATCGAGCTTTCGCTAAATCGATCCCTGAGAATTTGTCCCAGGGACGAACCATCGTGCCCGCTCCAAAAGGATCGGAACCGTCCATTGCAAATGTATGCCAGTACGCTACACCAAAACGAAGATATTCCTCCATCGTTTGGTTCCCGATTTTTTGTTCAGGATTGTAAAATTTAAACGCATAAGGATTCGTTGATTTAGGACCTTCATAATTAATTTTACCAATGTTATTAAAATAGGACATGCTATCTCCTCCAATTAATATAGTTGTTGTTTGATTATTATCTTACCAACAATAACTTTGTTTGTCTACCGAATAAACTAAGTTTATTCTAAGTGATTTTTATGGTATAAATATACTATTAGGTTTAAAAGGAGACTCGAAAATGTCAGGCTATCAACAATCCATCAAGATAAACAATAAATTTATTATTCTACAAACAATCCGTAATCATGAACCGATTTCACGTGCAACCATTTCTCAGCAATTAAAGCTTACTAAGGCAACTGTTTCAAGCCTTGTTGAAGAACTAATCTCTGAGGATTTTTGCTATCAAGTAGGTCCTGGTAAATCAAGTGGTGGCAGAAGGCCGGTTATGCTTCAATTCAATGAAAAAGCTGGTTTTTCTATCGGAATTGATATTGGGGTAAATTATATACTAGGTATTCTCGTTGATTTAAAGGGGAACATTGTTTTGGAAAAAACCGACAAATTTAATACAAATGATTATATAAAAACAATGGAGAAAATTGAAGTCTTAATAGATTCTTTTATTTCTTATAGTAATCAAAGTCGGTATGGTGTAACCGGTATAGGTATTGGTGTCCCTGCCCTTGTCAATTTGGAGGGAGATATTTTATATACTCCAAACCTCACGTGGGAAAATACAGATTTAAAATCTTATGTTGAAAATAAATACGACATCCCAGTCATTATAGAAAATGAAGCAAACGCCGGTGCATATGGAGAGAAATGTTTTGGTTCTCAAAAACAATCCGAAAATCTTGTTTATCTTAGCATGGGAATTGGGATTGGAGTTGGACTCATCCTTGATAATAAGCTGTTCCGTGGAAGGAATGGGTTAACTGGAGAAATGGGTCATATGATAATTGAACCAAACGGAGAAAAGTGCTCCTGTGGAAGTGCCGGTTGCTGGGAACTATACGCTTCTGAAAAGGCATTACTAAAACGAGCCGCAAAAATATATCCATCCAAAGTAGAAGACTTTACTGTTGAAGAATTGGTTCACGATGCCGGTGAGGAACTCCAACCAGCTTTTGATGAGATAGGATATTATTTGGGATTAGGGCTAAACAATATTATTAATACGTTTAACCCCGAGCAAATTATAATTGGAAACCGAATGACCATTGCTGAAAACTATTTGATCGATTCTATGATGAAGGTCATTCGAGAAAAAACGTTGCCTCATCACCAAGAGGATTTGAATATATCTTTTTCCAAACTAAACCAATATTCAACTGCACTTGGCGCCGCATCCTTTTCGATTGAAAATTTCCTAAAAATTAAGTTCAGCAACGATATTTCCTTCGTGTATTGATAAAATTATATACTAAGGAAAGTTTTATATGGAGGGTGTCTCAGTGCCAAACCTTATATTACCACTGGTCGCTTAGAGAATTCAGATAACAATATTAGACTGGATCTAACATTAACTAAAAACGAGGTAACAGTTATCGAAATGTATCCCATCCAAGATGAAACTGAATCTTATGAAGGATTAGACGATAAATTATTAACTTCTTATTAATCAACTTGTACTTGAAATTGTTAGTAATACTTGATTCTATGACCTCACTGTTTTATGCAGTGGGGTTACCTTGGTTCTTTCGTCGTTTCCATCTTGAAATTAACGTAATCTTGTACAGGGATGGTGGCTCCTATCCTTTGCCGTGTCACATTTTTCACCTCTAACCACGAGTCATCACCTTTCAAACGTAAGTATACTTCTCCGTATGTTACGACACCTTTTTCATTCACTGCCGATGCGTAAGCAGATAAATAACCAAGGGTTTTAGCTGATACTTGAAATTGACGATCCGCTTGCGTACCAAATCCAATAGTAGTCGAGTAACTTAAAGGAAGTTTTGTGTTTTCCGCTGCTTTTATTAAGAGCATGTTTTTTACCATGTCAATATCGGGAACTTCTGAAGTTAATCCTCCTGTAATTCTTTTTTGCTGCTCTTGACTGTACTGAATGTTTTTCTGCTGTTCCCCACCGCGATTATCTACCATGTTCGTATTTATTTTTTCATAATTCCAATTAAGGTTCGTTTCTTCTGATTTATAAGATAACGGCCAGTGACCTAAATAAATAGATACATTCATTCCAATAGCTAACTTGGAACCTTTCACCGTTGACTCATTCATCATTTTAATTAGCTCAGGATTATCAATGTCTACTTCGGATGATTCGAGCAGATTTTTTGCTAATGTACTCGGTTGAAGATTTGGTAAGTCTACGGCAGAGTTAGGGTAAGTATTTTCTTTTGAGATTTCCACGGCTGATTCAGGTATTTTGTTAGAGTTGTCTTCATTCTCCGCTTCCTCTGCTAATACGAGGGCTGGGAGAGCTATGGCAAAACAGTAAAATACTAAAAGTAGCTGACAGATCCACTTCTTCATACGTTATTCCTCCTATTCATTTTCACGTCCAGATTGCACTTTAAAATCGTTACTAACGTCGATGTTCAGGTGGTTTCCCTTTTCTTCTAGTTTTGCTAAAAAAGTTAAAAAATATCCCCGCAAAAAGTCTGCGGGGATATAAATAGTTCTATCTAATTACTTTTTATTCACTCATCATTTCATATTGAAGCAATCTTACTTCGAAAATCCGTAACGGATCGTGAAAATATTCCGGACTTTTACGCATTTCTTCAAGTTTCTCATTCGCTTTGTTTATCTCGAAGTCAGCTTCTTCCTTATGATCAATGACCTTATCAACAGATTCTTGAAATGACATTTTCAGGTCCGATTTCAAAGCCTTTTCGAACAGATCAAATTCAAGAAATATTTTATTAATAATAGTTCCAGTTACATCTTCAAAATTACCGTTTTCAATAAATTTTTGATATTGTTTGAACAACAATTGATTATTGGTTTGCAGATTACCAAAAATCTTTCCAGCACTTTTCAAAAGGAACTGAGTAGGTTTTAATTGGTTCATAAACTTGACCTCGTCTATTTCCATACGGTTTGTCATCCTGTTAATATCCCGTTTCCAGTCTTTAAATATTACGAAGTCACAAGCTAGATTAACTTTCTTTTCTTTATACTTGTCATTAAACCATTCATTCTTACTAATAAGAAAATCCTCTGTTTCTTTCATTTCCTCATGAGTATCCTCCATCCACTTCTGCAGTGAAGCCTGGAACTGGGGGATAACATTTATTTCAATGTAATCTTGAATTTTATTATTCATAAATACATCGATATCATCATGTAATGTTGTGTAATCACTATCATCAGAGATTTCCGAAGCACTTTCACTTAGTAAAACTGGTATTTCTCTCCAAATTTTGCTCTTTAATTCTTCCTTTTCAAGTCTGTAAGTAGATGTAATGATGTTACTCTTTTCTTCTCGCATCTCTACAAGCTCACGTTCAAGTTCGAGAAAGCTTTCTTTCATCTCTTCCTGAAACGCAATATTTGATTCTAATGCTTTCACTCTGGAAACGCGTTGGTCCAATAAATGCGTCAGTGATTCCCTGATAAAATATAAAAGCTTAGCTCTTGATATTTGTTTAGTTGTATTCGATTTAAACGTAAAGTGAACGTTAATAAAATCAACCAGACTATCTGAACTGCGATGAGAAGAGTAGGAATAAAACTGTGCGTCTGGAAGAGACCCTTTTAAAACCTGCTTTAATTCTTCTTCATCAACACTTTCCACGTTATTCAGTACAAAATGAACAGGTACGTGTTTCACTTTGCTGGCAATTGTTTCTGCTTCGAGGATTGCTTTGTCCATCATCGGGCGTTCACCATCAATGATATATAAAATACCATCGACAACATTTGAATATTCAAATCTGTCGTTTTCTTGCGTCACATACTGTGAAAAGTCTGGTGAGCTAACAAGCGAGCAGCCTAGCTCCTTTAAATGACGAGATGGCCACTTTAGATCAACTAGTGTATTTTCAGTCAATGTTGTAATATCATCGACCACTTGTGAACCTTCTTCTGTGATTTCAATCATTTCAGCTTGATCGTCATTACTTGAATGAACAAATAAAGTAAATGCTTCTTCGCCAAACAACGTTTCATCTAAGATCGCATTCATCACTGATGATTTTCCTCTTCTACTAGCTCCAGTAATGAAAAGATGCTTCTTGTCTCGCTCAGTCATTTGGGAAATAAGCCACTCTTTTTTAAATCCGATATTAATTTGATTTGTCTCCGCCCAATTAAGAAGAGATTGCAGTAACTCATGAACATCGTCCAATGACACATCTGTTTTCAAACGTTGAACAATATCTTCTGCTTCCTGTAGCAATAATTGTTCGATCGTTGACGGAAATATATCATTCCAAGCTAACATTGCCGTAGCAGGAAACAACTTCGCATTTTCAGGAGATATGTTCAACCAATTTACAAGCAACCCTGGAAGAACTGGACGCAGCTCTTTCACTAGGTAATTCCCCTTCATAAGTTCTAAATAACTCTCATGATGAAGGTCGAGAACGATTCGTCTATCAGTCATCTGAGTGGTATCAAGACTTGCAAAAATTCGATTAACCAATTCCATCCACGATAAATAAGCAAGACTTTCTTGATACTGATGCCACAATGATTTTGTTAACTGAGAAAACAAGGATTCATCTAATTCATAAAGTTTTACAAGCACATGTTCAAAATAACTTGGTGCAAACAAAGAAGTGTATCCTTTATTCACATAGCCAATTAGTGTTTCAAACCAATGTAAGTTTTCTGTTCTCATTGCCTCTACTGCTGCAAGGTCTACTGCATTTTCCCAGTCTTGTTTCCCCTCATATATCGTTCTGGCAATCGTCGTTACGTTTGGATAATCGGGATCTGTAGCCATTGCAGTTCTAATAAACTGATATACACGGTCTTTGTTGTTTAATTCTTCGTTTAACGATACGAGCTGCAAAGCTACTTCTACAGTAAGCATCGGGTCACTAGATTTAATCGATGTGTACATGGTTTCTGCTTCGCCGAGCCATCCCAACTCATAATATGCATCACCTATATTTTTTTTCGCCCAGTGCTCAAGTTCATTATTAACATTTTGCCACTTTTGTATCGCAGCTTCTAAATCCTTATGATAATAATAGACTTCCCCTTGAGCAAAACGAAGAGAGGCCAAATTACCGCCTTTTTCTGATTGTTCTTTAAAAAAAGCATGTCCTAACGATCTAACAGGATGCAACAAGCTTTCCTCATCTAATATTGTTCGGTAGTATGTTTTATTAATCATATATTCTTCTGCCATTGTATATACCTCCAGGTAATTCAACGTACCCCATTAGGAACTATTCGTCACAAAAAGCTCTTTTTTGACCTTCTTACACATTTATATCATAAATTTGATGTGTACTTGGGTACTTACTTATCATCACTTATTCATATTAGATAAGAGACCATAATAATAACAGATAATCTGCTCGACAAGCTTTTATTTTTTATTTTTACTCTCATCTTCTATCACTTTAATTTCTCTCCACCGGCCCCATCGGTAGTATCCTAATGCTAATAAGCTACTAACTACAAGACTTGAGGCCATTCCAATACCAATACCTCTTTCCCCATACCATTGAGAGAAAAAGTACGTTAATGGATAGCGCAATACCCAAAAAGAAAGTACATTTAAAACAAAGACTTGAAACATTGCGCCTGCAGCTCTCACTACGCCATTTAGAACAAAGTTAATACCTAAGAAAGGATAAAAGAAAGCTACTGTTTTTACATATGTCGTGCCAAATTCTACCGTCTCCGGATCCTTTACAAACAATGATACCGCATATTCTGCTGAAAAAAACACAAGTGCGCTAATAATTACAGAAACAGATGCGATTAAGATAAGACCACTTTTGGCAATTTTCCCTACACGGTCCCACTTTTCTGCTCCTATATTTTGTCCCGCCATACTATTAATCGCCGATCCTAAAGTTAACGCAGGCAACATAATTAAACTATCCAATCGTTGTGCAGCGCCAAATCCTGCAACTACATCTTCACCAAAACTTGTTATCACTGTCATAATTGCCAGTACTCCACCTGAGATAACCATCATGGAAAGACCAGAAGGAAGGCCTAGCTTAAATATATGTTTTAGTTCTTTTAATCGGGGTAGAAAAGGTATACTAAACGGGACACTTGCTTTATAAATGGAATAGAGTAGTCCATACAAAAATGCGGTACCTTGAGAAAATACTGTGGCATAGGCAGCTCCGGCAATGCCCATATCCAGAACACTGATGAAGATAGGATCTAGAATCGTATTTAGTATGACAGCCAGTAAAACAAACCTTACCGGCGTTTTACTGTCACCTAATGCTCTCAGTACTGTCGCAATAAAATTATAACCAAACAAAAAAAGAATTCCTATAAAGTTAATTTTTAAATATAACGTGGCTAGAGGAAGAATACTATCCGGAGTTCCCATCCATTGCAAAATATGGCCGGAAACAAAGTATCCTATGATACCAACTATAAACGTCAGTGATCCAAGTGTCACCACAAATGCGTTTAGAGAATTCTTCAACCCTTTATAATCATTTGCTCCTCTAAATTGCGACAACACGGTCAATGCAGCGGTATTGATTCCTATAATAAAAGATAAGATAGTAAATATTACCGTGCCCGATATAGAAATTGCACCTAGGGCATTAGCTCCTAATAAGTTCCCCACCCATAAAGTATCAATCACTTGATAAGATGTTTGAAGAATATTCGTTAAGAAAATTGGTGAAGAAAAAACAATCATTTTCTTCATAATATTTCCTTCAGTAAAATCATGCTGCGTGTTACTTTTCATCGTCTCCCCCCCAGGTATTGCTCCTTAGAAAAAGAAGGGAGTTAAAAAACCTTCCTAATTCTTTCTAATTTCAAACGTTTCTTCAATATTGACACAATCGATAACTGTCTGAGCCATCGGACAGTTTTTACTAGCCAATTCAACAGCTTTCGCCACTTTACTCTCCACTAACTGTTCCCCTTTAATGATATAATGAAGCCTGATTTCAGTTAATCGATTTGCTCTTTCCGGATCTCTCGTCACTTCTGCTTCAATCTGTAAACCTGAAACTTCCATTCGTTGTTTTACTAAAACTTTTCTTAAGACCGATCCCCCACAAACTGCGATGGAACTTACCATAAGTTGAAATGGTCTAAATCCCTTTTCTTCATCCCCTGAAATCGTCAGTTTTCCAAATTCAAATTCTGTCTCAAAAGCCTCATCGGCATAATTAAATTTCATTGTTATACTCCCTTTCTTATTTCTATTCTCTAATTCTAAGTTTACTTTCATTCTAACAGTTCGTCACCTAAAAAGTATTCGGCGTTCTCAGACTTTCGTTAAAAGACAATCTAATACTTTCGCACTTAATAAGAAAAACGCAAAGCGTCTTTTATTATATACAGCGTGATCTTTAAAGCCACCATCATTTAAGTATCAAGGGCGAACTTCCCTTGATACGTGTGGCGTAAAGATAGCTGTCATTTTATACTTTCTTATCTAACAAAAAGAGACTAAAATGTAATTTGGGTAACAAGTAACTTTTTCAAATATTAACTATGTAACAAAGGGGGACAACATCATGACAAACCAACTCTCGGAAGAACAACCAGCTAATAACCCCACTTACCGGTATTGGGTACTGATAGGAATGGTCCTTATTGCAGGATTTTCACAAGGCATGCTTTTACCTGTTTTAGCAGTAATGCTGGAAGGTTCCGGAGTTTCCTCCTCAGCAATGGTTTCAATGCTGCGGCCTTATATATAGGAATTATTCTTATATCTCCTTTTATTGAAAAACCAGTTCGTAAGCATGGCTATAAACCCGTGATTATTACAGGATTAATTATCGTTGCAATCTCATTAATGCTCTTTCCAATATGGCAAGCATTTTGGGTTTGGTTTGCTTTAAGAATGGTCGTTGGAATTTCCGATAACCTAATTCATTTCTCCACACAAATTTGGATTAGCACTACAAGCTCTCCTGAAAAACGTGGTAGACAATTATCTCTCTATGGATTAGCTTTTGGCATGGGATTTGGTTTAGGTCCAATGATGACCAAACTTCTGGAAATAAACGACTATTTGCCTTTTGTTATCGCATCAGTTGCAAGTCTTATAGCGTGGATCTTTATGCTTTTCATGAAAAATGAATGGCCTTCAAGCGATTTTGAAACGGCATCTCAACTAAATACATTCGCGAGATATAAACAAGTCTTAAAGCTAGCTTGGTTTGCTTTGTTACCAGGGTTTTGCTACGGATTTTTAGAAGCATCTTTACATGGAAACTACCCAGTTTACGCTCTACGTATGGGGATTGATATTCAATTTGTCACGTTATTATTACTGCCAAGCTTTGTTTTCGGAAGCTTGATAACCCAACTGCCTTTAGGTATCTTAAGTGACAAAATAGGACGAAGTAAAATACTACTATTTCTACCGGCATTTGGATTCATTGCATTCTTTAGTATGTCATTTGCAGAACAAAATCCTGCTTTTCTTTTAGGGCTATTCATTATTGCCTGCATGTTATTAGGGTCCATGTTCTCTTTAGGAATCGCTTATTTAGCAGATTTAGTTCCTGCAAATCTACTCCCAACAGGAAATGTAATGACCGCTGTTTTATTTGCGCTGGGAAGTATGACAGGTCCCTTGGTTGGAGGATTCTTGATTGAAATCATCGGCGAAGGTGCCATCTATTATTCAATCAGTGCCATGCTCGCTTTCATGCTTATCGCAGGCATAATCTTTCAAATCCAATTAAGAAAAACGCAAAGCGCCTTTTTTTAAATACAGCGTGATCTTTAGCCACCAAACCTTTCTTTTTGAAACACTTTTTTGTTACATCCGTATTCATTTAATAAGGGAGGTGAAAACAGATGAAAATTTGGACCTTTGTACTAACAATCATTCTTATGATACTGGTTGTCCCTATGACTATTTCAGCAGAAGATTATACGATTCCTGAGCTCGAAATTAATGCTCACCTCCAAGAAAACGGAAATGTCTTTGTAGAAGAATCTCATACCTACCGTTTTGAAGGAGAATTCAGCGGAATTATTAGAGAACTGATTCCAAAAAGAGGTACAGATATTCTAAACGTCGAGGCGTTTGATTCAGATCAACCTCTTGAGATTGAGCAAGACGAAAACGAGTTACGTATTCATCATGCAGGTGAGGATGAGACGATAACCATTCACCTCACCTATGAAATTATCGATGGGGTTGAACGGTATTCTGATCTCGGTCAATTTTACTGGCCTTTCTTCGATGATAGTAACGAGTCTGACTATGGCGATTTAACTATTAATGTTTTTCCACCCGCCGAGACTTTGCCAGCTGAGGTCATTGCATTTGGTGACGATGAAGCTTTTGAAACAGAAAACATACATGATGACGGTTCTGTAACTTTTTCATTCGGTGAGGTGCCAAGTGGATCTAAAGGCGATATTCGAGTTGCCTTTGACTCTGAACTTTTTCCGGCCACTTCACTCAAGGAAGACACTCCATTGAGGAAAATTTTTTTACAAGATCAACAGACTCTTAAAGACAAGGCCATAGCCTTTGATGAAAGGCGGGATAACTTAGCCTCATTATCAGCAATTATACTACCGGTTTTCGCGATTATTCTAGGTTTCATAGTCCTCCTAACCTTTTTTCAGAGGCAACGGAAAATGAATCATATTAAAAAAGATATGGTAACGGGGGGTGTACCTTCGCTTATTATGAGCTTACCTGCAACGATTCTGTTTACTAAGTATCAACATCAGCAACCCCCATCTGAGGTACTAACTGCTGCCTTGCTTGATTTAGTCCGAAAAGGGAATGTCACGCTTTTACCCGACGAAAAGTTTAAAATCATTGACCGAACAAATGTACTTAGTCATGAAAAAGTCCTTATCGTTTGGTTATTTGATGAAATTGGTCAGGAAAACATATTTGACTTTGAAATGTTAAAAACATATGCAGACAAAAAGAGCAACTTCTCGAAATACAAAGCTCACCATTCTAAATGGGTAAAAGAGCTGAGAAATGAACTTAAAGAGCACTGCTTATATAAAAAAAGAACTAGATTAAGATGGTCAATAGGTATAGCGAGTCTCGTGCTTGTTCCATTTCTACTATTATTCCCATTTCATGATCTGGTTCTAAGTTTCTTGTTGACCTTGTTTTTATTCGTTTCTACAGTGCTTTTTTCCATACTTTACAATCCAAAGACTTACAAAGGTGCAAAGATATCTCTGGAATGGAGCCAATTAAATTCTTACTTTGACAAAGTAGATGAAGTGAGGAAACATACCTGGACCAAAGATGACCAAATGAAAGTTTTTCTCTATGGTTTAGGTACAAACAACGAAGTTATGACTAAGAAAAATAAAGAGTTAATTCTAGCATTTTCGAACGCTAACATGTCAACTTCTAATCAGACTGATAACAGCTTTGCAAATTTAGACGTATCATCAATCATTCTTATTAGTGCTCTAGCTTCTTCCAGTTTTCGAAAAACAGACAGAACAACAGGTGTTGTCTCTGCTGATTCCTCTTCCTCATCAGGAGGGTTTAGTGCAGGAGGCGGTGGCGGAGTTGGCGTCGGTGGTGGTGGATCAGGAGCATTTTAGTTGAAGAAAAACGGCAGAGCCGTCTTTTATTAAATTACAGCCTGTTCTTTCGCAACCCCCGAGTAGCACCTCTCAATAGCGTGTAAGTGCTACTCGAAGGAAGCCTGGCTTCCCTTTACGCTTGTGGCAGCTAAAGTTAGCTGTCAACTTATAAATCCTTGTAAAAAAACAAGCTTATTTAAAAACTTCATTCAGTACTTTTGAAGACTGTGAATTGTTCAAGTTTTTATTGACAGTTCCGGAAGGTTTTGTGCGCAAGTTCGTTGCAAAGGAACGTATCATTTCCGTTTCGCCGACCAAATATAGTCCACTCCAATTTTTCTCCTTTTTAAGCTGCTCTACATTTCCTGCCATTTTTTTATAAAATCGGCTAAGATTCTCTCTATACCGCTGATTAAAGTCATCAACATGTGTAGCACCAGAAGCTGTCCGGTCACTAGAAGCTAAACCTTCCTTGACCCTCCATTCTTCTTTACCGGAATCAAATTCATATATTTTCTCATCATGAACTTCCCCTAAAGAAGTTTCGATGACTTTAACTTCATCCAAATTAGGTAGAATAACCCCAGCTAGAGGATATTCTTGCTGCAAGCCATCTAATTGACTAAGTTCTGGTTGCGACTCCCAATGGAAGCTTGTTTCAACAGGTACCTGCAAGTAATGAACTGACCATAAATCATCTTGGTCTGAAGCAAAGATTACAACACTTTTTTGCAAATCCATGCGATTTCCTAAAATCTCATCATTAACCTTTTTCTTTAACTTTTTATAGCTTTTATGTTCTTCTTTATCTCCTGAAGCTTCAAGATATTCATCTAAACGCTTTAATCCATTTTTCAAACGAATTTTCCATTCCCCTTTTTGCTGATCGGGATGCGCAGGATCGGTATTTAAATAAACACTCAAAACACATTTGCCATTTTCACATTGAAAGTCTTTTAAAGATTGAAGTTCACTTGTTAATGCCATAATTGAACATTCCTCCTTATTAAATCTCTTAGTGTCCTTTTTCCAAATATAATTTCTTTAAAACTTCAATTTATAAAAATTTTCGCTTTCGTTCCGTGTTAATTCGGAAAAAATCTTAGTTTCGAGTCGTCTCGACGAAAGCCTAGTGCGGATTTGATCTCCTAACTCCGTTCGAAGAAAACCACTCTTATCTTTAAAAAACAAAGGAGAGCATGTCATAGTTAAGACATACTCTCCTCTATTTTATAAATTACTGATGCAATTTATAAACATTTCCTTCAGCCTCTGGTAGACTTTCAACTGTTTGGAGTTTCTCTTTTAACTCTATTAATTCATCTTTAGAGTCTATAATTGCGTTTAATAAATCATATGCATGTGATTTCAAATTTTGTGAACTATCCACAATGGTCTGAATATCTTCTGATGCCGCCTCTACTACTTTCGATACTTTTTCACTAGAGGCACGAAGCTGATCTATTACTGTGTCACGATTTTCATTGATTACAGTAATCCAATGCTTCGTTTGATGTGTTGTTGAGCTAACGAAACTAGTAACACCATTTCTAGTCTTATCATTGGAAGCGATAATAATAGCTCCACTTAGGACTCCAATTATTGATCCCCCAATTACCCACTTTTTTGATTGTTCACTCATAGTTCCGTTCCTCCCTTTTCAATAATTGATTCTGTGTCTCTATATCTATTTTACCAATAAAATGAAAAGTGAAACAATTAAATTATAAAAAAGTCGAAAATAAGAGTATTTATTCGCTTTTACACTTACTTAACTTGATATAGAATTTTTCCGTCAACCTTCTCCCACCCAACTTCACTTTTCTCTTCCAGCAAATCTAAATGACCTAATGTCTCAGAAAAAGTTAGGGAAGTTTGTTTTTGATATAGTTGTGGATAAACTTCTTTACATAAATCAAAGACTTGTATAGGACCTTTTCCCATTTTCCTCTTAAAAGAAAATGCTTTCCCTAGTTGATCATCTAACCTCTTTTGGATAAGTTCTTTTGGGTTTTCAATGGTTTTCCCATGCCCTGAATAAATATAGTTACTAGTCAAACACCTTTTTAAAGAATCCCTATATTGCAACAATGTTTTTGGGCGTTCCTCACCATGTTGATAAGGTGCTTCAATAATGGCATTCGAAGAAATATGTTCAATGACATGATCTCCTGCAATCATCGTGCCATCTTTTTCTCTGAAAAGGGAAATATGCGATTGTGCATGTCCAGGTGTTTCCATAACGGTCCAACCGCTTAGTCCTTCAATCTGGCTTCCTTCTATTAATTCTGTTGATAATTCCGCTTTTTCAGTAAAAGTCATAAATTGCTCATTCTTCTGCCGCATCTTTTCTATCCATTTCTCCGGAACTCCATGACTGAAATACATTTCAGTATAAAACTCCATCGTTCTTTCAAGAAAATCCTTATCCTTTTTAAGCCATGGTTTAAGCTTGGGATGTCCTGCTATCTTTGCATAAGGCATAAATTTGTGAACAAGACCAATATGATCAGGATGATGATGAGTTAATATCACCAGTTCTATGTCTTTCATAGAAAAACCTAGTACCCCTAACTCATACTCTAGTTTAGTCTCTGTTTCCTTCGTAAATGGTCCGGTATCAACCAAAGTAAGAGCTTCCCCTTTTATTAAATATGTATTTACAGGACCGACTAGGAACGGTGTAGGCAAACTTATTGGATATATTTCCTGCGCACTCTTCTTTACTGATGTTTTCATCGAAAGCCCTCCCTCAACTTTTCCTCCATACGAGTACATTTTTTCCTATTATTTACACTTCCACAGAGAAAGTTTCTATTTTCCTACAATTTCCGACACTTTTCACGAAAAGTTCACCAAATTGTAACAGGTTGCACATATAATATTAAAAATAGGGTATTATAATTAAGAATATATAGAATATTTAGATATTAGGAGGAACCATTATGAGAAAGCGTTTTAAAAATTTTGAAGAACTAGTAAAAGAAAATAAAAAAATAATTATCGAAGATCAAAAAGCTCTGAGTCAGATTGAAGAAAAAATGGATAAAAAACACGACTTAAATTATCAAAAGGAAGAAATGAATCAATCAGTCTAGAAATTAGATATGAAAATCATAAAGCTGATTTCCCCTGAAAGAAATGGTAAATCAGCTTTAACATTTTATTATTATTATTGGTATTTTTTAAGTAATGCCTGTAACTTCAATGCATGACCTAAATCTCCATGCACTTTTAACTTACCACTCATATAAGCAATCGTAGGATTTAAATCATCGTTAGCGAGCTTAACGAAATTAATATCCGTCATTTCCAACGTCAGTCTCGGCTCCCACTCTTCTCCCTCATGATAAAAAGCTTGATTATTATCTATCTTTAATTGATATATTCCTTCTTCCTCACCAGTTAATTTAAATTGATACACATACTTGAGACCTTCTATGTGACTAGGGTCCTCATTCATTTTTACAGTTAGTCCTTCAAATGTCTCTCTAACATTCATTTTTAACACTCCCCTTTAATGATTGAACACTCATTCATATTTACTATTATACATAATTAGTGATTGCGTTACTAATATATTTTGCAAGAAAAAAAAGTATTTATTATTGTTTTTTAGACTGAACGTCTTGATTTTTCACAATAACTCCTCTTGTTATGTCCGCTAGTTCTTGACCATCGATCGTAGGATTATTCTGGTGAATACGGACAGGTTCATGAATTGTAACCTTAACAGTTGCTGGGGTTATTATTTTTCCGTTAGCTTCCATCATATTATAAGATCCATCAATCGTAACTGGTAAAATTGCAGCATTAGACTTCTGAACAAGCTTAAAGCTTCCTTTTTTAAACTCCGCCACAGGGCCTCCCTTGCTTCTAGTGCCCTCTGGGAAAATCACAAGATTTTGTCCATTTTTTATTGATTCAGCCCCAGTAATAATCATTTTAACTGCATTCCTAGGATTTTTCCTATCAATAAATATGCATCCTAAATACTCCATCCATGTACTAATCAGTGGAATTTTCTTGACTTCAATTTTCGATATAAATCCTATTTTCATATCAAGCCATCCTAATAAAATGGGAATATCAAAATTACCTTGATGATTGCTAACTATCAATACAGGTTCATTTTCAGGAATATTTCCTTTACCTTCTACTATAATATTGCCTCCAGCAAGTTTCACCAGACGTCTTGCCCAGTTCCTAGCTGTTATATGAACAAATTCGTCTAATTCTTCATCCTTCCCTTGCTTTTTCAATCTTTTAGCTTTTAACAACCCAGGGGATATAGCAAGTAAGTGTATGAAAAAATAAATAAACCAAATAATCGTTCTTATCATCAAAATCATCCATTCTTCTCCGACTTAAACCGTTATGATTATACCAAAGAATAGAGATCCTTGTCCTATTTAAAAAAATTCCGATGAGTAACCGCAAGATTAGCTGAATACCCACATATCGCTTTTGGGTAAGGGGTTGTTGTAATTCATTCACGGAAGTTTATTTTTAAAAAGCAGCAGAGTTTTCTTTTTGTTAAACCCAGACTGATTCTTGCTAAGCCTAATAGTTAAAACCAACGTGTAAAATCGTACTACAAGGGAATAAGTAAATAAATGAGAATTTTATTAGGAGGAATTTATCATGGAAAGATATCATGTACAAGTTAAAGGTACCGTTCAAGGAGTTGGCTTTCGATACACAGCACAAATGAAAGCTACGGAACGTCACTTAACAGGCTGGGTTAAAAACAAATTGGATGGAACAGTTGAATTAGAAGTTCAAGGAGAAAGCAGTAAAATTCATTCATTCATTGAAAGCCTCTCTGAATTCAAATTCCCTGCCAAAGTTGAGAATATCGAAAAAGTATCCATTCCAACTTTGTCTAAAGAAGATACTTTCTCTATTACACATTAGATTAAGTTTTCTGGAAACCGTTATTGATTCTTTTGTTTTGATACTTCTTATATGAGTCCTTCAGAGAATATTTTCTCCCTTTTTTAAAAGGGATTTTTCTATTTGAAGTTGAATTTATACTTAAGCAGCAAAGAGAGTACTAAAGGAGGTAGCCATGTTAATTAGAAGATTAAAAGCGTCTGAGACACAAACTAGTCTCCAAATGTCAGAGTTTGCTTTTCAATTTGAATTGAACGAAAAAGAACGATTGCAGCAATTAGAGGATGATCAACCGGAACACACGTGGGTTATAGAAGAGGAAAATGAAATTGTCTCTAAAGCTACAGTCCTTCCGCTTCACGTCTACTTCAACGGAAAAGTTGTCCCTATGGGTGGAGTTTCTGGTGTTGTCACATGGCCAGAGCATCGGCGAGGCGGGTATGTAAAGAAGTTATTAAGCCACTCCTTAAATGAAATGAGAGAACAAGGTCAAGTACTTTCATTTCTCTATCCATTTTCCATTCCCTTTTATAGAAAGTTTGGTTGGGAGCTTTTTGCTGATACAGAAATATTAACTTTAGAAAAGCACCAACTTCCTAAACGGGAGACATATGAAGGAACGATCCGAAGACTGACAAAAGATGATCCATTAATCGTTGATGAGGTTTATCAAGCTTGGGCAAAGAAATATGCAGGAACGATAGACCGTGACAGTGAGTGATGGAAAAAATCTGTTTTTAAAAGAAAGAAGGGAACAATTAGTGCTTACTTTAACGCTCAAAATGAAAAAACTGGTTATCTAATTTACGAAGTGAAAAATAGAACGATGACCGTTCATGAAATTATCTGGTTAACCCCCGATGCTCGTCGTGCTTTATTACATTTTATCTCAAATCACGACTCCATGATTGACAAGGCAGTGATTAAAACAGTCGCCCACGATCGTCTTCCTTTTCTTTTAACTGATCCGCAGGTTAAACGGGAAGTTTCGTCTTACTTTATGGCAAGAATCGTAGACGTAAAGGCTTTTTTATCACTCTATCCGTTCGAATTTAATCGTGACGATAAACCTTTGATATTACATATAACCGATGAATTTTGTTCTTGGAACAGTGGCATTTATATTTTGTCGAAATCCACCGATGATAACATTGATAATGAGGTAAAATTCTTTGGTGATAATACATCGAATTCAGGTTCAGGTGCGACATGTTCACATTCTCCTAAGAAAGGAATTCATTTAACTGTACAACATTTAACAGCTATTCTATTCTGTACACAAACTCCGCAAACCTTTGTAGAAGAAGAATTCATTCAAGGAGATCAACAATCTATTAAAGTTTTGGAGTCGGCACTCCCCACTTTAAAACCTTTTATCTATGATTTTTACTAAAAAAAACGGTATAGCCGTCTTTTATTAAATACATTGTGATTCGAGCACCTCTGTTTGAAGTAAACAAACAAAAGGTGTGCCACGTCGGCACACCTTTTGTTTTACTCCCACATTTTTCTTAATGTACTCAGAGAGGTTTTCGTTTGACTATAACGAATTGGTAAATCAAAGCTAGTAGTTTGTTTTAAGATGCTCTTTTCATGTGTAAAGGTATCGAAACTGTTTTTCCCGTGATAACTGCCCATGCCACTAGCTCCGACACCGCCAAAGGGTAAATAGGGCGTTGACAAGTGCATAACAGTATCATTCACACAGCCTCCTCCGAATGAGAGGTTACTAAGGATGAACTGCTCATGATCTTTGCTCTCTGTAAATAGATACAAAGCTAAAGGATTTGGACGTTTTCTTACGATATCAACGATTTCAAAGGGATGTTCAAAAGTTACTATTGGAAGGATCGGGCCAAAGATTTCCTCTGCCATAACTGGATCATCCATTGTCACATCCATCATAATTGTTGGTTCGATGAATCGTTGTTCTTGTGCAAATCCTCCACCGTAAAAAACTTTTTCTTCATCAATTAAATTAATTAGACGTTCAACGTGTTTTTCATTAATGATCTTAGGGTAATCTCTCTTCTTTAATGCTTCATTACCAAACCACTTTTTCGTATAGTACGTTAGTAGTTTAAGAAATTTCCTTCGCTTTTTTTCATGAATGAGAATATAATCCGGGGCGACACAAGTTTGGCCGGCATTTAAAAACTTTCCCCATACAATTCTCTTCGCAGCCAATTTAAGATTAGCATCATCCATAATTATGGCAGGACTTTTACCTCCCAATTCAAGTGTAACCGGAGTTAAATGTTTTGAGGCTGCTTCCATCACCTTTTTTCCGACTTCTGTACTGCCCGTGAAAAATATATAATCTACGTCCTCATCTAAAAGGACTTTCGAAGTTTCCACATCTCCTTCAACTACAGCAATATACTTTTCAGGAAAAGTAGTCGCAATTAGTTCACGAATAATAACACTTGTATTAGGCGTTAATTCTGACGGTTTAATAATAGCCGTGTTACCCGCGCCAATTGCTCCAATTAACGGTGCTATTGCCAATTGAAATGGATAATTCCAAGGTGCAATAATCAGCGTTACACCATAAGGCTCTTTATAGACAAAGCTTTTACCACCAAAACTGCTAATCGGAGTTTTCTCTTTCTTTGGAGTTGCCCAATAATCAACATTTTTGATCATATCTTTTAGTTCACTATATAAAAAACCTATTTCGGTTAAAAAACCTTCGTATTCCCCTTTATTTAAATCTTTTTTCAGTGCCTCAAGAATATCTGATTCATAATTGCGGATAGCTTCTTTCAAAGCAGTTAATTGATTTTTTCGAAAAGAGATACTTTTAGTCTCTCCGGAATAGAAATAGTTTCTCTGTTTCTGGACGAGCGAACTGATCGCATCCTTCATTCCACAAAACACCCCTTTATATCTAATAATACACTATTCCCCAGCTTATAGAGAACTAAGCATTAAAACTTACTCTAACGGTCCTTTTTCCGTACCATAGCGTAACACATCATATATCTCTTTCCCATCAGTTGCATGCCCTTCTCCAAAATTTACCGGTATTATTGCAAAAAATATATAATAGACGGAGAAGTATACGAATTGATAAAAAAACAAATCAGGCTGTAAGACTCCTGCATGAATCAAGCTATTTATTAATATAACGGTAATTAAATTAAACGCGGATCCGCCAGCATAAATGATTGCATGGCTCCACCGATTATCAACTTCCAATTTTTCAAGTTGGGTCCAGGCATCTAAGAAATAAATTCTCCTTATCTCAAAGTCACCTCTTTTGAAAAAAATTCTTCCTCGTCCTATTGTAAATCTCATTTTACCACCAAAAAGATATGTTAGTATAAAATGTCCTGATTCATGAATGAAGGCAACTAATGGTAAAACTACAAAAAATGCGACAATAAAAGTTGGTATATCTTCCCAGCCAAACATTATGTCTCCTCCTTTTGGATAATTATGAAAACATTGAAGAGGCAGAACTTAGGTTTAAATTCCTTCTAACTTACATAATTTAAATGTTCTCTCGATAAATAATCTACCCCATGAATAATGGAAGTAATCTCATCTTAGATAGGAAACGGTTCATTGTATTAAAGTCTCGTTGGCTCACGAATCACATCGCTCATTGTGTTATCTTAGAAATTTATGATATAATCCTTTATGAACTAACGGTCGTTAGTTTTTTCATCTAAAGGAGGTCTACTTATGAAAAGATCTGAAGAAATTCTTCATGCAGCATTAAAAACATTTGCTGAAAAGGGGTACGAAGGAACAAGTCTTTCCACTGTTGCGTCTGAAGTCGGTATAAAAAAACCATCGATATATAATCATTTTAAAAGCAAGGAAGACCTTTTTTTTGCTGTCGTACAGTTTGTTTACAAAGAATACTTGAAAGAAATCAAAACTCTGATTGACAAAAATTCTAATAAGACTCCCGATATTCTATTAAAATTAGTAGTGGATAATGTTACAACCTTCTTAAGCTCTGAAAAATCAGGCATATTTTATATCCACTTCTTACTTTTCCCCCCAAAGAATTTGAAGGAGAAGATTAATAAGCAATTTTCACAGTTTGAAAAGGATTCTGATGATCTTTTCATACCTGTTTTTCAAAATGCTATTCGGTTGAATTTAATTAAACAACTTCCTATACAAGATTTGTTAGATAGTTTTTATTGTTTGTTAGATGGCATCACTTTTCAATTATTTTCTTACACTCGATCTACAGGATTGAGAAAAAAGGAAGCTGCTTGGCAAATATTCTGGAATAGCATTTCCAAGAAGGTGGTTTAACATGTTTGAAATTCTCTGGCAGTATTCTTTAATTTTTATAATGGCTGCTACGCCATGGTTAGAAATATTAGTCGTTATTCCGATTGGTGTCGGGATGGGTTTGAATCCATTTTTTGTAGGAGTTTTTTCTTTCATTGGAAACTTTTTACCCATTTTATTAATCGTTTATTCTCTTCATAAGTTGCAGAAGACTGGCATTTATAAAAACTGGTCCTCCAATAGGGAAAAGAAAACTTTAAAAAATAAAGAAAAACAATCTTCTAAAAATAATCGTGCAATGAATGTCTTCAGAAAATACGGGTTACCTGGTTTAGCTATCTTAGGACCGCTTCTTACTGGAATCCATTTAGCCGCAATCATTGCACTTTCGTTAAAGATCGATAAAAATAAGATCACTGTTTGGATGGGTGGAAGCTTGCTCGTTTGGACGCTCTTTATCACAATAGCCAGCGTTTATAGTATCGATTGGGTCAGAAATATTTTTTAAACAGATCACCAAATTTATTTTCTAGTAGGAGCATTGATTTAGCTCCTACTTTTAATCACTTTCGCCTACCTTCTCTAAAAACCATCCTTCAAGAAATGCCCCTCTTCTATCAGATTTATACTCTCTTATTATCTCCAATTCAGCTTTAGAGTGACCGTGTCTTTCGGCAAGGCAATAAATAATCTCAAGGAGGTCAGCAAGTTCTTCAATCGCTTGTTCTGAATTCTGCGCCTCTAAATACTCTTTCATTTCTTCTTCTAATTTTCTTTTCGCCTCCTTTAAAAACTCTTCTCCGTCTATTCGTCGGTAAGACACAGGTTGTCCATTCATTTTAATAATTTCAGGAATCCTATCTCGGACTAATTTATTATAAATTGGCATTATTTCTCCTCCCATTAGTCAAATAGAAATAAAGTTCTTTTAATTAGAATGTTTTCTAAACGTTAATAAAAGCTTGAAGAAGTAAATAGGACAATCCAATGGGGGGAAGATGATCCAGTAGTACAGATTCTGTCTGAGAAGGATAAAATGAAGCGTTGCCCCTTGAATACGTCCATTTGTAGCGTATTTGAGTACCACTCAGTTTAAATAATAACATCCACCTTTTATAAAACGGGTTGCAATTAAAACTTTTGTCTCAGTCTTATTATGTAAGATTCATGAAAATAATAAAAAATCCCTTTATCTAATAACATTAAACGAAAGAAGCTTAATCAACATGACTAAAATCGATAACTAAGCTTCTTTTTTATTTCACTTTTTTCAACAGCATTTCTTTCCAAGAAGTTGCTAATTCCGGAACAGCAGCAGCACTTTTTATTAATTCATTATCTGCTTTTTTTTGATAATAAAGCTGATTTATATAGGCGATTGAAACTTCCGTGGATCTCGTTATAAATTGAAGAGGCGTTTCTCTAGAAACATGCCCTTCTTTCAACACTCTTAAATAAAATCCTGTGTATCCTCGTTCTATTACTCTTTTAGGCATACTTGGTACATTAAGTTGCTTTGCAAGTTTATGACAAGGCTTTCGAGGCTGTGATACTTGTACTTGAGCCTCTCCCCACTGAAAAATATCGCCAATATTAACGTCATTTTCAACGAGCCCCTTAATCGTTATATTTTCTCCAAAAGCTCCTGGTAAAAGATTCATGCTTAATTCTTCTTCCCAAGAAACATAATGGTCGTATGGATAAACACAAACTGCTTTATCTAATCCTCCATGATTCACTAGATCTGCCTGCTCATCCCCAACCAAGTTATTTTCCGATAGAAAAATTTGGTCGTATACTGGCTCTTTTTTTATTGCAGAAGAAACCGATTCTCCAAAACCTTCTAGTGTTTGTTTTTTTCCAACGTTTATAGAGATAATATTTGCCGTCAATCGTTTCATAAACATTATCCTCTCTTCCATTTCTAAAAAAATAGTAACTATTATTCTATCGTAATTCTTCTACGGTTTCACCGCAATAGCTTATTTTGTCGAAATCAACTATGTAATCCTTTAAACATCTGACATACTTTTCCCGGGAAATATATCACTTTACACTATTTCCCACTATTTTTCTATGTAACTACCCCTATAAAATAAAGAGATGTAAAGAATTACTATAAGAACGTCGAGTACCAGAAAAATTGGAGGAATTGCTATGTTTTCATCTGTTCAAATTGGAATTGATTTAGGAACAGCAAATATACTTGTATACACTAAGAATAAGGGAATGATTATTAACGAACCTTCAGTAGTAGCCATTGATATTAATACTAGAGAGGTTTTAGCAGTAGGACACGAAGCTAAGTTAATGGTTGGTAAAACACCTGAGAACATTGTCGCAATCCGTCCATTAAAAGATGGCGTCATTGCTGATTATCAAGTAACTACGGATATGCTAAAACACATTATGAAAAAGGCATCAAAAAAATTAGGAACTCCTCTTCGAAAACCAAGTGTCGTAGTCTGTACACCATCCGGATCAACCTCTGTTGAAAGAAGAGCCATCCTGGATGCTGTAAGACAATGTGGTGCAAAAGATGTTCAATTAATAGAGGAACCTGTTGCTGCTGCGATTGGCGCTGACCTTCCAGTAGAAGAACCTATTGCCAATGTTATTGTAGACATTGGGGGAGGAACGACAGAAGTAGCTATTATATCCTTCGGCGGAATTGTGTCCTGTCACTCCATTCGTGTAGGTGGAGATCAAATAGATGATGACATTATCCAGCTTATTCGTAAAAAATATAATATGCTTATTGGTTACCGCACGGCCGAAAATATTAAAATTGAGATTGGGTATGCACTAGTCGATCATGAAGAATTGAAAATGGATATTAGAGGGAGAGACTTGGTTACAGGATTGCCAAAAACAATTGAAATTTCCTCTTATGAAATCCAAGGAGCAATGAGAGAATCGTTGCTATCTATTTTAGAAGCAATAAGAGCCACACTTGAAGAATGTCCTCCTGAATTAAGCGGAGATATTGTTGATCGTGGAGTTATTTTAACTGGAGGAGTTGCATTATTAAATGGAATAGAAGAATGGATTTCCTCTGAAATAGTTGTTCCTGTTCACATAGCTCCTAGTCCGCTTGAATCCGTTGCTATCGGAACAGGCCGTTCTTTAGGAATGATGCAAAGACTTCAAAAGTCTAAATAACAAGAGAGTGGGCTGAGTGGCGTAAAGAGAGCTGTCACCTTCTACTTTCCAATAAAAAGAGGATGAATAAAAAGGTCTTATTTAACCTTTTTATTCATCCTCTTCATTTATTTTCCTCGGATCATTTTTACAATGAATACTATTAGTGCTATAACAAGAACTAAATGAATAAGCCCTCCTGCTAAATCAAGCACTAAACCAACAAGCCAGAACAGGATCAAAATCGCAATAATTGTCCAAATCATAAAATAAAACCTCCTTCAAAAATATCTTTTTCCATTATAGATATTTATTATTTCACTTATTCTTACTATTTCCGTTTCCTATTTTTATAAACCAGTTTTATTCTTATTATTCTTTATAAAGGTCACTGAAAAGACAAATACCTTAAAATATATATTTAGCCAACAGTGAAATTTCAAAAATATTTGTCGTTTTAACCACTTATCCTTTAGTTCCTGTTTTAAAGGTCAGTAGTTCACTCAGCACAGTGACTTCCATTGGTGTTTGGAGATAAATTTCCCCGTCCGTGTCTATTTTTTTTAATTCAGTTGTTTCTATGCTTGCACTTTCTATTTTCTGTTGAAAAATATCTGTATCTTGCGCTTCTGGTGTTAAAAGTGTTTTACTTTGAACCCACTCTTTGAATAACGGCAGCCCCGCCTCTTTCACGATAAGAAGATTTAATTTGTTATCCTGAGGCTGGATATGCTCATATGGTAATTCTCTGGTCCCTATAAAACGTCCGTTCATGATAATTATCATAACCGCTTCCCCGTCGTACATCCCTTTATCGGTTCGAACCTTAAAGCTAAACAAAGACGTCTCCTTCATTGTTTTTAAAGCACTTATAAAATAACTGAGTGTCCCGAACTTTTCTTTTATATTACCCTCGATATTTTCAGAGGTATCTGCAATTAAACCTATACCTGCAAAATTTGTGAAAAATCGATCATTTACTTTTCCAATATCTATTTTTTTATCCGGCCCGTATACTGCATCTACACAGGCTTCGGATATTACCATCGAAATATTTAACGTTCTCGCAAAATCGTTACATGTTCCTGTAGGTATGATGGCTATTTTAGGGGGGGCAGAGAGAAGAGCTAAACCATTTACACATTCATGAACAGTACCGTCTCCTCCCATAATTACCACTAACTCGAATTCTTCTCCCCTATCCCGACAAATTTCCTCTAATTCACCTGGATAACCTCCTTTAAGAATTGTGAGTTCCTTAACGTTAGAACTTAAAATACCGGCAGCAATTCCTACATTGTTTCCAGTGTTTACTTTTCCGGCTTTTACATTAAAAACCAACAATACTTTGTTATACATATGTCTCCCTCAATTCTCTTCTATTTTATCTTAGTATGTTTCTATACCCTCTTTTACTTCGACTTATGTAACAGATTTACGTTAATTCAATCTGTCGCCTTTTAGATCTAATGCATGATAATATTAAATCGAATAAACTATTAGAAGGAGGCTAACCATGACAGCATTCGCACTTTTAATATTTATTGGTGGATGCGTTATTTCCCTCCAATGGTATATCGGTATACGCCGTCTACCTGTCATAAGCAACTACCCATCCGATTGTTTAAGGGATTTACCCTCTGTCACAGTTATTGTTGCAGCTCGGGATGAAGAAAAAAATATTTATGACAGTGTGTATACCCTTTTAAATCAAACCTATTGTCATTTAGAGATTATTGTCGTAAACGATCGTTCTACAGATCATACATTATCTTTGTTAAATAAATTAAAGGCTAGTCATATCAATCACGATAAATTAAAGATTATAACTATTTCTCATCTTCCCGCTGGATGGCTAGGAAAAAATCATGCTTTATACCAAGGCTTCTTGCAGTCAAAAGGGGAGATACTTCTCTTCACAGATGGAGACATTTTCTTTACCAAAGAAACTCTAAAAAGGACCGTGAATTACCTAATCAGTTATAATTTGGATCACCTAACACTAATACCTGAAAATAAAGGAGGTACTCTTCCTTATCGGGCGTTTCACAGTTATTGGAGTATAATCGGCATTTGGAATTTCATTCAACTAAATCATGCAGGAGTTGGCGCTTTTAATATGATCAGAGCTTCGGTGTACCGAAAGATCGGTACTCACGAGTCAGTTGCACTTTCGCCTGATGATGACCTTAAACTCGGTAAACTCGTTGTTTCAAAAGGGTTTCGACAGCAGTTAGGCCTAGGAAAATATCTGGTTTCTGTACAATGGTATCAGAACATTCCTGAGGTAATTCACGGCTTAGAAAAGAACTTATTTGCTTTTATGCGGTATCGAGTTTTATATGTTGTGCTATTTTCTATTGTTATATTTCTTTTTCACGTCATCCCCTTTATCGGATTATTTACAGCTTCTTTTTTTGCCCAATTAACATTTGCTGCGGTTATCAGCTTGTATGCCTTGATGTTCACGATTAATGCAAGGATATTCAACGACTCAAGCTGGTTTTTTCTCTGGGTGCCTATTAATGCTTTTATATTTATTTTCTGCCTATGTCGATCAGCGTATAAAACTATCAGGAATGGTGGAATTACTTGGAGGGGGACTAGATATCCTCTAAAAGACTCACGAAAAAAATAAGATATATACAAATTCAGGTACTCAGTTATGCAAAAATAGCCTTACAATTTTCTCCACTACATTTTTCTGATATGATAATGAAAGAGTTCACAACATTCGTCCCACATCGACAACAAGTTTGGAGGGCAGGCTTATGACTAAAACACACGGCTGGATTTTTGCTAGGCTATTATTAGTCATTATTATCATTCTATCTGTATTATGGTTCACTGGGTGGCTTTTTACGATCTCTTACCCTTTTTGGATTGCCGCCCTTCTCGTGTGGATGTTTCATCCTTTAATTCGGTTATTAAGAGCTAAAGTCAATTTTCCAAATGGACTAGCTGTTTTAGTGGCACTTTTACTTGGCTTAAGCACGTTATTTGGCGCTATTACAGGTCTAGTATTCCTGATTATCTTTGGGGTACGCAGAATCTCTGATTTTATTCCAAACTGGATTCAAACGACAGCAACACAAGTTCAAGAAGTTTTTAATGAATCTATTTTTCCGATTTGGCAGCAATTGACTGGGGTTATCGATGAACTAACTCCAGAACAGCAAGCTACTCTTCAAGACGGTATTGCTACTTTAGGAAATCGTCTCGCTAGTACTCTTGCTGATTACGGTCAACAACTAGCTGATGGTCTCACTCAATTAATTATCATTGTACCTAGTTTTCTATTAGCCTTCTTTTTTATCTTTATCGCCTTTTATTTTATCGGCAAAGATTGGGAAAAGCTGTTTAGAAAGGTCTATGATATCACTCCCGCTCCACTTATTAAGAAATCAAAGGCCTTCCGCAATATGTTGCAGTATCGAGTATTCGGTTTCCTAAGAGCACAAGTTATCCTCATGATAATTGCTTCTATTCTCGTTTTTATCGGGTTAGCAATCTTGCGGGTTGAACATGCATTAACTATAGCCATGATTGTAGGAATTGCCGAAATTCTTCCTTATTTAGGATCGGGTACCATATTAATTCCATGGTTCTTATACATGTTCTTTACCGGAGACATTAGTATGGGAATTGGTTTAGCCATTGTATATGGAGTTACGATCGGTATTCGCCAGGCTATAGAACCTAAAATTTTATCTTCCAGCATGAATTTGAATGCCCTCGCAGTTCTAGTTTCTTTATTCGTCGGCTTTCAAATTTTTGGTATCCTTGGCGTCTTTATAGGTCCTTTAATCCTGGTTATTTTGGTTATCTTTAAAGATATAGGTCTAGCTGATGACGTATCAAACTTTGTGAAACATGGTTTTAAAGAAGACCCGACACCAAAAAAAGTCTACCATAAAAATAACTAATGTTTGGTCTGATCTCGCAGAAGTTCACTCTCCTTTCCACTGCCTGACTAGCTAGTTGCAACTGTTAATGCAACTAGCTAGTCTATTTGTGTTGGTAAGCTCTCGCCTGAGCAAGAACTCTGAAAGATGGATATTATCCATTTAAACTGTAAGAAGAGCTAAAGGCTAACAGAAAATAAATTGAATAAATTTTACAAATCTCTCTTGCAGTGAGAATGGTTTTCAATTATACTCATAAATGAGAATGATTTTCATTTACAAAAAAACGCGTAGCGCCTTTTGTTAAATACAGTGTTATCTTTCGCCACCCCCGAGTAGCACCTACGTAGTGCGTGTAGGTGTTACTCGATAGGAGGTGGGGTTCCCTTGACACGCGTGGCGTAAAGATAGCTGTCATCTTATAAATTGTCTGTAAAAAAAAGGGAGGTAAAAACATGTCATCGTTACTAGTTATTGGTGGGGATAAACTCGGAACTATTCCTGTTCGCTTAAAAGACTTGGGATTTCAAGAGATAGTGCACATAGACGGTCGTAAGGTCAAAATGATAAAAAAGGAAATACCCGAAAATGTAGACTTGATTTTAATTCTGACTGATTTCATTAATCATAATTTAGCAAAGAAAATTAAAGATAAAGCTGCAAAAAAATCTGTACCGATTTGTTATGCTAAACGTTCTTGGTGTGCAATCTATCAATCACTTTCAAATTGTGAACATGCTTGTGCTCACTGCCCAATGCTAAAGAACTCTTGAATTAAAATAGGGGGTGTTACCTGTGAAACGGTTACAGCTGATAGATATAGAAAAAACAAACACATCATCGTCTCCTCGTACATTTCATGAATTTCTTCAAGAGACGATGAAGAAGATTCTCAATCTAAAACCTTTAACTACAAAAACTGCATTGGCAACGTTTTACAGCGAATGTCATCCTTGTACTACAACGATCTTCCACTCGTCGAATGATTTTCTTCAAAGAATTTCTTCTGTTCTGGACTATGGATTGAAAATTCTTCCGGTTTTAGTTCAGTTTGAATTACTTTCTACAACGAAAATTAAAGATGTATATATATTTCAAGGATTTAACAAGACTACGTATGAAAACGAAAGTTGGTGTTTCCTTAGTAAAAAAGCAAAATCTGACTCAGAGTTATTGGAACATATAAATTTATTTTTCGATAGTGATAGGAGTCATCACACCATGAGATTGTGGATGTATTGTCTAGAGGACGGAGATACTGATTGTCTTCAAAATACAGCGCAAGCTCCTTGTTCATCCACGTAAAATGGTCTTATTAAACAATCATTAAAAAAACATCCTTCCTTTATGGGAAGAATGCAGTATCTATAATTATATTGGATAGTATCCGATAAATTTATATTGTATGCTTTGCTACTGATTGCGAGCGATCATACCTTGATAAGATTGACCCTGAGAAGACCGTTCAGCTTCGGCAATACGGAATTCTTCGATAAACGTATAGACGATTCTTAATTCTGTCTCTGATAAATCGTCAACCATTTGAAGGACATCTTTTTTGGTTATTTCCATCGATGTATCCTCCTTTTTCTTTAATAGTGATGCTATTATATGTTTACCCACTTTCTATAGTTCTCAATCATTCTTCGGATAAAATCCTCTCATTTTAACCATCTGAAAAATGACGTAAATCAGTACAATACTAGCTAATCCGCATGCAGTATAAGATATAGCCGGAAAGCTATCTAGTCTTTCCAATGCTATTCCGATAAATGCCCATACAAAGACTAATGGAAATACTGTATCTTTTTTAACATGTGTAAATCCTATTGCCAAAATACTAGCAAGGAAAAGTAAAATTATTGTCCAACTTTGAGGTCCAAGAATAACTCCATCCTCGTAACCTAACGTATTGAAAAAGATTCCCACGTTGACAATCGTTGCTACAGAAATCCAACCTAAGTAGATAGAGAAAGGCAGTTTAGACCATATACTCACTTCTTTCACAGTCCGAAGTCTCCGATAAATTATGATAATATTTACTAACAAACTAATCATTACAATCAATGTGCCAATAAAATATTGATAATGAAATAAATAGAGCCAAGAACTATTCAACAGAGCATTTAATAAAAATAGTGTACCTATATTTTCATATGCTTCTTTATCACGTAAGTGTCTTTTAAAAAAAGGTCTTAGCGCCCAAATGAATAAAAGCAAGTAAATAATACTCCAAATACTAAATACATAGCCTGCTGGTGTAAACAATACATTCACCTGGTCGGAAATTTCACCGGTTGTCAGATTGTTGAATGGTAAAATATTAGCCAATGCGTTTACTATAACTAGACCTAAAAGGGCAAAAAGGTTAATATATTTTATTATTTGTAAGTCATATCTCTTCATTTTCAGTAACTCCTTTATTTTCGTTACGTATCAGTACCCTTTTTTCAGAAGAATAAATCCAATTCTAAAGATGATTCCGTAAAGTTTAGGAATACATTAGAAAAACTAAAGTTTAACTTTAATTAAATTTTTGTTTTATAGGTTATATTGCTCTTTAGTCAATTGAAGTCTTTAAAAACTTAGTGTTTTTTTCTCTATTTTGTTGCCTTATTTTCCTCAAAAGTTGTTTGGAAGAATTACGCTCCCTTTCCGTGGATGATCCGTGTGCCCCCTCGAGCCAAAACGCTCTGCGGGGTCTCTCTTGGATCATTCTTCCACAGGAGTCTCGCGGATTCTTCCAAACAACCATTTTTTTATAAAGGAGTTTACGTAACTGTTATTGTTTCTTGGCTTGGAAAGTTCTACGTTGACTTTCTTTTTTGAACAAATAACTCGATGTAGCGAAGGCGGCGACTCCCTCAGGAAAAGTTATTATGCCGGGGTTCCGAACTGCTTTAATAAATTTTG
>NZ_JBIMEV010000039.1:0-43964 GCF_051262595.1 Salipaludibacillus sp. CF4.18 | reverse complement strand
TTTACTTCAAGAAAAAAGATTTAAAATCATTCGAAAAAAGTTGAATTGTTAAATCTTATGTATTAAGATGTTAAAAATAATTAAATGGAAATCCAAAGATGAAGAGAGTAATTATTTAAGTTTGCTAAGCGAATCAGGGGTGGTGTGAGCCTGATGAAACTTACTTAATGAAACGCACTTTTGAGGAAAATACTTGAACCCTTAGTAGAGTATGTTGGGGAGCATAGTCCCTCGTTAACAACATTAAGAGAACCTTATTAGGTTTATTAGAGTGGTACCGCGGGTGAAAACAATCTCGTCTCTTTATAGAGATTGTTTTTTATTATTATGATTATCCCTTTTGCTCAGAATGAGAATTTTAAGTTGTTCTGCTAAAAAAAGATGGAAGATTCCGCGAGACTCCGTAAGCACGGCAGGAAGCCACTGAAAAAGTGCTGATATTTACAGAGGGCAACTATATTTATAAGGTATCCCGTATAAAGGGGTTGATGAACCCTGCGCAAATTTGCTTTCAGTGGAAATGTTTCATTCAATTTTTGTGAGTATTTATCCCTATTTAACACTATATTTAATTATTCTGAGCTAATGACATAATCATTTTAATCTTTAAATCGTTTTCATGACATCCTTGTCACTAAAGGTTATGTCAGTGTGTTTTGATTCAACTTCCAATTCGTCTAAAAAAAAGCCTTCCACTGCCCATTTTATCCAGAACTCCATGAAAGAATCTACGATTTCACCGTTAGGAAGCGAAGCTTTTTGTTGTATAGAGCCTTCTTCACATTTAAAAGCAATTTCTAATACCAAACTATTATAATTGTACGATACGATTATATGACTTTTTGTCTTTTCGAATTCTATATTAGATACATCAACAGGAGTACATTCTATATATGTTTTTGCAATCGAACGAAAGGCATTTTCAAATCTTTCAAAAAGATTGTCATTATTGGTTAATATTTCTACACAGACAGCATTGTTTCTGTTCAACATTATCCTCTCCTTTTAAAATTCCTACCATTTAACCATAACATTAATATCAAAAATATGTTTAATTTCATTTCATAAACAGGTTTCTACGGAAGAAGCTTGTCATAACAAAAGCAGACCGAGTAGTTATGGACCCTCAAACAAGAAATGCGAGGTCTGTAAATGTTATGAGAAATGTGGTTTTAAAAAAGTTAGAATATTAATTTTTATATGTGGCTTATTATTAATAGGGTGTTCAAATGAGAAATCAAAAACAACGGAAGAAAGTTGGGAAGAGAGTCCAACAATTATTAAAGAAGTAATAATTACAGGTGATTTCATCTTCCGTATTGAGAGTATGGTCCTATCGTAGAAGGTGAATCGCGGAAATATATGTGGCATTCTTGGCGTAAACAAGAAATACTAACACAACCATTTAAGGTTATTGGAATAAGTAAAGAAACATACGAAAATATAACTGTTACTGAGTACACACCTTGTGAAGGATGAATGCAAGTAGCAAATTGTAACAATTTGTTTAAATAGATTAAATATATATTAAGTTTTAATTTCATGGAATTGTGGTATATTACATTTAAATAGACTTGTACAAAAATGGAAAGGGGTGTTTTCTTGCTTTCAAGCGTCGAGAAACAAATAATTCTAAATGAAATCGACAAAATGAAAGTTGAACTGGAAAAAACCATTGATTACTCAGTAATAGTAGCAATTCGTAAAGATATCAGTGAATTATATTCTGTTCTAAATACTAAAAGTAAAGAATTAGTTAGATAAATTATTAACTCCATAAAAGTCTAATCAGTCATAGTAAAAATTACTTCATATTTGTGGTGCTTTTTGTAATGAAATTATTCCATCGTATAGGGTTGATAGTCGGAAATTACTAATTAATAAGCAATAATTGTTTAATAGAAGAATGAATAATTCTAGCGCTCTCGTAATCAGTGGAAAATATGCTAGTAAATTATTAATGGGATATCAAGACAACGACATCAAACATGAACCGTTGGCAAAAGCACATATTTTAGCCAAGGACAATAATAAACATTATAAAACGCAGAGGTTTTCTTTGATAATATTCTGCGTTTTTATTGTTCTGGAGAAGAGTCGATGAAATTTCAAGGTCGGATTAAAAGGTAATTTGGTTAGTTATTTATGCTGAATTTAGTTATAGAATGGGTAAGGAGCATTAATGCTCCTTACCTTATTTCTTCTTTGCTAATTCATCACGGTCAAGTGCACGTGGCGGCTCTTCTAACCACCCATATTTAATCATGATTTTAGCCCCATCATCCGCATATTTTAAGATCTCCCCTACCAATCTGCTGTACGTGATTCCGATATCTCTTCTAGGACTCATGGACATACTGGCTCCGTAATAACCAACACTGAGTGCAGTTAAGGCTGTAGAATAAAACATCATCTTTCTGTCAGAAAATGTATATGTGGTCGAATCTGTCACTTCTGTATCCCATGTCATAGGACTAGGAAGGTCATTTTCGTTTAAATAAGACCCAAATATCTCGCAATGCTTTTGTGCAATTTCTTTACCTCTTAAAATAAATTCTGTTACATCACTGTTTTCTGCAACTTGACTATACCCAATCATAGTAGCTGATCCAAGTGCATTTCTTTGGAAATTGGAGTAAAGGTTCGTAATTTCAGTTCCAGTTAATGGTCTTTTTTCTCCAAAGTACCCTGCAAGAAAGCTTTTTTTCTCGACAAAATCGAAGTTTTCAGGGGTTGGAAGATAAGGTGACTTGATATATAATCCCTTTGATAGTAATAACTCGTTGGTTTTCTTAATAATATCATCTGACTCACGTAAACAGTCACTAAAAAAAGTATAAACATCTTCTCTCACAGCAACAGATAATGCCATACTATATGCGTTCAATCCCGTTTTGCCTAATTGGTTCGTAGCGATTAACGAATAGGCATCAGAAAATAATCTAGGGGAGGTAGCTTGAACATCTTCGTCTAATTTAAAACCATGTGGAACAGGGTAACCTTCTTTATTTAATAGTTCTGTTACTTTTTTGATATGTAATTTGGATATAGCTAAAGCATGTTGAATCATAGGTTTTATTTGTTCATCTTCAGCATTATGCAATTCGTGTTCCAAATGACAGATGGCACCACTATCATTCATATACGTATTCCACAAATGGGTTATTTCAGCAGAAGTTAATCTCAATTTCCCTTTCATCTCCATTCTGGTCGTCCTCCAAATGAATTTATGTCAACGATAATATCCTACCCTAAATTTGCATGATTTATGAGTAATAGAAGATGTTTATTTCTACTTAATTGAAGTTTTATACTTCGACAAATTGGCGTTATGATGTAAGAGAAAAAGAAACAAACAAACGATTGAAGGTTTTTTGCCCCTCCTCTATGTGAAGTAATACACTTAAAGTGACGTGGGCGAGTTGAACAAGCTGTAGTTGCAGTTATAACGCTAACTGGGAGATTACTTTAAGTAAAATTAATCTTAGCTGACCTAATAATTTTAAAATGTTCGGAAATGATAATCCTATATCATTTTAGGAGGGATAGTATCATTGGAAACAAACACATTTTCCGAAAATGAAAAGGAAGTATTGGGTCAACTTAAAGAGCATCAACAAAACAAAATATTAAATGCCTCGGAGTTAGGAGAGTTATTTGCCAATTACCTGGGGGATTCTTTATTCAGTTGTATTTTCGAACATCATCTCCAAGTTGTTAAAGATGACGAAATTAAAGAATTTTTGAAATTCGCATTAGATACTTCAAAAAAACATTTAAAGATAATAAAAGAAATTTATTCTAAAGAAAACATACCGATGCCCGTAGGATTTGGAGAACAGGATATTCGAAAGGAAGCGCCACGTCTATTTAGTGATATATTTATGCTCTTTTACATTACACAAATGTCTAGAGCTGCTTTATTAACTTACGGAGATACGCTTTCAACTTCGTCCAGACAAGATGTCGTTGATTACTTTAAAATGACTTTGAACGATACCATCGAGATCTACGAAAAAGGACTACACTTATTAAGTTATAAAGGTATTCCCATTGCAGCTCCTACTATTCCGTATCCTCAGAAAGTTGATTTCGTAGAAAAAGAATCATTTATTTCCGTGATAGGCGGTAAGTTTAGACCGTTAACTGCACTAGAAATTAAACACTTACAAGTTAATATCAATACAAATATATTAGGTAAGTCAATGATGTTAGGATTTAGCCAAGTTGCATCATCCGATAAATTACGAAAATATTTCCAAGAAGGAGTTAAAGTAGCAGATAGACAAATCAAGGAACTAGGTAAGTTTCTTATTAGTGAAAATCTCCCGACACCAAATCTGATGGATGCGCATATTTCAGATTCTACGATCCCGCCATTTTCAGATAAATTAATGCTTTATTCTACATCTTTGGCTAATACGATAGGACTTTCAAATTATGGAATAGCTTTCGCCAAAATTATGCGACATGATTTACATGGTCAAATGGCAATTCTCACAGCAGATATAGGTAAATATGCAAATGAAGGGGTTAATCTTACGATTGGTAATGGTTGGTTCGAGGAACCACCAACAGCTGCCGACCGAACCGAACTTTCGAAACATTCTTTTTGATATAAACCTGTAAATTGATTGTTTCTGCAACAATCAGGCGGAAATATGTAATAAGAATTGCGTCCTTTCTTTATGTATAGGGTCAGATTGTGGAGTAACTCTCGTATTGCGTAATAGTCCTATACTGTTCATTAATATCAAGTACTTTTTATAAGGATTGTTATTCGATAGTATCTATTCAAGAGAACATCTAGTTTTTGACTATCTTTAATAGTAGCAGGGTGGGTAAGCCCTTTTGATCGACCATTAAAAATCATACGCATACGTAATAATTTAATTTTAAATTCTAACAAAAAAATTGTTATATTTTGGGATTTCATATAATTGTCCTCCTGAAGGATGGGAATATAGAACTAAAAAATCACACAAGAGCTATTTTATTATAGGTATAAACAATTTAAAAGTGTATCGACAAAGGTTATAGTATTTCGACTTAAGAGGACATTAAATACACAGTTAAACGATACTGTTCAGCAAAAAAAGGTTCTTCCGATCAGGCGCGTTAGTTGAATATGGAGATGGGATGGTTGGAGAGTAAGACTTTAGAACCTTGAGACAAAATAAATGAACGAAAAAACATTGCATTGCCTTTTGGCAGTGCTTTTTGTCGTCAAATTATTACCTTTATTACGTTACTTTAGTACAGGATGAAAAGAAACAAGCACTTAATGTTTGGAATAGGAGCTGTATATTTGTATCGATTTCTTATTCAGTGAAAAAAGGCAATATATTGAGGTGTGTCAGTTAAGGCTACCATTCTTGCAGCTCAGGGGTCTCAGGGCAAATTGACAGTTGAGACTGTATATAGACAGAATAAATCTATAAATTAGAGAAAAACAATTTATTCAAATGGAACGGGATAGTATTTATTATTACGAGGGATAAATCGACAAGCATAGGAATATTCGAAGAATAATGAAGTTCAAAAAACAGATGCAATTGAGGAGGGATAACATGAACAACATCAAGTTTAACAATTCAACTTTCGAACAGGCAGTCAGAGACAATTTAGGAGTTCCATCACGTGAACTAACAAAAGAAGACATACTCATGATTACAGGCATTCATATTCACCAAGGCAAAGTTGATCATCATTTTTTGGAGCAAGGTAAAGACAGTCTTTTGGTGATCGGGGTGAACCTTCAAGAGAACCACACAGGGTGGCAACAAGACATCTTGTTTTTCAAACACATTAGCTTCTTGAATATTTCTATTCCAACAGAAGATATTTCGTTTCTTTCAGGTTTTATCAAACTTCAAGAACTAGCGTTAGCCAATAGCAGCAACAGAAATTGGTCTTTCCTTTCTAATCTTGTTGAATTGAAACACTTAGCAGTTTTCGATAGTCAATTTAGCGATCTTCAACCTCTGGATGCTTTAGCATTCAATCAAAGGCAATTCTTTGAGAACAGGAAGCTTACTTTAGCAAAGCCAGTATCGATGTTTTACCAAGGCTTATCAAACCTCAGAATAATTAATTGCGGAATAACCGATCCCACCCCACTCATACATAGCAAGTGGTTAAGCGAACTTGATTTATCATCTAACAAGATCACCGACTGGAGCGTATTGACTAATGACTAAATTAAGAAGTCTATCACATTTAAGTTTACGAAAAAACCTAATTCAGGAGATAGAGGCAATACACGAGTTAGGTGATGTGGGCTATCTCAACTTCCGTTATAACGTAATCAAAGACATATCTACGTTGGATGATTACACAAACCATAATTTAACCTTCTTTTATATTGGCTTCAACCAAGTAAAAAATATAACGCCAGTGAAACGATTTAACATGAGGGGCTTCGATTATTTTGATCCGCAGTATGATAGTGAAGAGTAAAAAAAGGCTCGCAGAATAAAAGACTAGTTAATGACATAGGGGGGGGTGAAACTCTTCTTTGGTTGCCTGATGTAATAAAAACTAATATCGAGGAATTAATAAAAATACCGACGAAAAAATTCGAAAAATACAGGATGTTTTGTTGAATCTATAGAAATAATGGGTATTTTGGTGTATATTTAATGTAATTAAGATGAATATTGTAGTTATATAGTTATATATGGAACTGGAGGTAAAAAATTACTTCTAATTATAATCTAAACATAAGTAGTGATTTTTTGTCGGAAGTGGACCTAATCAGAGAAGAGAATTTCTATCATCATTTTCAATCTATTTTTAACCTAACAAACAAAAAGTAATCAATGTGTTCTCTGAAAGAGAGCATGATGTCTTACAAATGCTATTAGATGGGCAATGTAATGTAGCTATAGGTCTAGCTACATCTACCGTATCCACAATCATTTGCCGGCTTCAATCGGACACATGCAACAACGAAAGCCATTTAGATTGGTTAGATTAAGTCTTGGAGGGAGAACTAAGAAACCTAGAAAGCGATATCATCAGAACAAACATTGGTTAATATGGTATCTTTTTACGATACAGATGGGGAAAAAATGAGGGACTATCACTAGTGTTGGTATAGATGATTCTTCTTGTGGACTAAACAATGCATCAGTGACCAAGTTTATTCAAATATATATTTGGGCTTTGTCAGGAGAGGGGGGGGGGTTAGTATTATTGATTTAGAACCACTATTATTGAATGTTCTTTTTTTAATTGTTTTCTTACTCTTTACGCCAATGCTATTAGAATTAAGTAAGTTCAGATTTTCCAACGGTTTGAGGAGATCGGTATATATTATCTCAGCATCATTAGCAATTGGACTTTGTATATTATTCCCAATACCTGTTATGGATGGTTACATTATGGATTTGCGATTAGTTGCGCTTACTATTGCAGGATTATATGGCGGTATTTCAACTAGTATTATATTAGGTGGAGTTACGGTCATTTTTCGGTTTTTAGTCGGTGGGATAGGAGCTGTAGCAACGTTAATTTTGGTTTCAGTATTCTTATTATTCTTGATTTCTATGAACAAAATCTTCCACAATTCTTCACGACAGAAGAAGGTAATAGTAGGTAGCTCTCTTTCATTATTCGCTGGTCTATTGGCTTTATTAAACTCGACGATTATTTTTGGTGCAACCTTTTCTTGGACATTTATTATTATTTATTTCTCGTTATCTTTTTGCACTACTGCATTGATTATTTATTTGTATGAAATTTTCCAAGAGAATTTGTTGATTAACAAACGGGTTATAAAGGCAGAGAAAATGGATATAGTCAGTCATCTTGCTGCTTCTGTGTCACATGAAGTTCGGAATCCACTAACTGTCGTAAGAGGTTTCTTGCAAATGATGGAACAGAAAGACCTGTCAGAAGATAAGAGAAGAGCATTCTTGAAAATATCAATTGAAGAAATTGATAGGGCGAATGATATAATAAAAAATTACTTAACATTTGCAAAACCTTCACCTGAAACTGAAAAATTAAAAATAATTAGTATTAAACAACTATTACATAACACACTTCCAATAATCACCCCCTTAGCTAATATAAACTCAGTAATAGTAGATACTGAAATGACAAATGACTATTTTTTCGAGGGTGATGAACATATCTTTCAGCAATGCTTAATAAATATTATGAAAAATTGCATAGAGGCAATGCCGAACGGGGGCAAGGTTTCTGTAGAAGCTAAAAAAAAGGAGAGTGAACTTATCATAATTATTACTGATAATGGCAATGGGATGACGAAAGAGCAACTATCCCGATTAGGTGAACCCTACTTTACAACAAAGGGGAGAGAAGGAACGGGACTTGGTATGATGGCAGCTTTTAAAATTATTGAGACAATGAAAGGTAAACTTAATGTAACAAGTAAATTAAATGAGGGGACAAATTTTTATATTGAATTGCCAATAGTGGAAAAAGATTCAAAATAACAATCATTCTATAAAAACGTAAGTTTTGTTCTACAAAGTAAAAGAGCGAATCTATCTTAAGTAGTGATGCCTTGCACACCCCTTACAGGGGCTAGTTTTAACCCGCAACACGCCTATAAGAAGGACATTAAAGCACTGCGATTGCAGTGCTTTTTGTCATGAAAATATTCTATGTATTACTTGTATATTTTTTGTACAGGTTTGCAAAAAAATAAGCACTTAACCTTTGCTAGAAGAGTCAATTATTGTGTCGTTCATCTTTTTAGTGAAAAAACTAACTAACAATGCGAATGGCAGGTAGCATGCTTGCGACTTATAGTGACTGTGGAGTTTCGGAAGAGATTTTAGTTAAGACGTAGTAAGTGGAAATTAGTTTGTTAGTATGAGAATAATTATTTACTCAAATAGAACGGGATATTAATTATTATAAAGCGGGAAAAAACGAACAAATAAAGAAATTCAAGTTAAGGGGCTATGATCATTTTGATCCTTAGCATGTTATTGATGACATAACAAGAGGTGATGAAGAAGATTAGATGAAGAGTGCAGGATAGAAATTCGGCTTATTGGTGTCATAACTTTTAAGTTTTGGTTCATTAATAATCGGGGGAAATTTTGACGGTGCAATGGGCGTTCCTTCGGTGTCATAACTTAGGTTCATAACTAGAGGTCTCTATTGTCCAAATTAGGATCTAAATAAGGCTAATTCTTTCCTTCTTTGGAGATTTTTTCTGCCATTTCATCTCTCGTTTCCTGAATTATATCTTCCCAAGGTTTGTTTGACTCTCTTTTTACAGGTAGTGCACCTATCACAGAAAGAAGGGAGTACTTCTTTTCTACTTTCAAGATCAACTCATTATCATTTGTTTCTTTGAAGAGAATTGTATCCCCAGTATTCATGTTGAGTTGCTTTCTTAACTTTATGGGTATTGTGACTTGGCCTTTGGAGTTAAGAGTTGCTTTTAATTGTAATTTAGCATTTTGCTCATGTGAATGATCATTGTTATTCTCCATGCCAATTCTCCTTTCTACAGTATGTCTATAGTTATTATATAACAAGAAAATAGATATGTAAGTGAAGAAGATGAGCTTGTGGAGAAAAATATGAAAAACCAGGAAGTATAAAAGAAAAGGGGTGTTAAATATGAGGTTATATGGATATGTCAGGGTTTCGACGGTTGGACAGTCGAGACAAGGTAATAGTTTAGAGCATCAAATCAATCAACTAGGGGAATTAGGAGTATCCCAAGATGCCATATACATTGACAGCTATACAGGGTCGAAAGTAGTCAGACCAGAGTTTTCCAAGCTACTGAGTATATTGCAGCCAGGCGACAAGTTAATAGTCACCAAATTAGATAGATTCGCTAGGTCATTAATAGAAGGGGTCAAAATCATTGATGGTTTATTAGAACGTGGGGTTGCTATTCACATATTAAATATGGGTGTCCTGGATCACACACCGACCAGTATTTTGATGCGAAATATATTCTTAGCATTTGCAGAGTTTGAGCGAACCATGATCATCGAACGTACAGCAGAAGGTAAAGCCATCGCCAAGCAAAAAGAAGGTTACAGGGAAGGACGACCTAAAAGCTACACACCAAAGCAACTTAACCATGCTATAGGCATGCTCAAAAACTATTCTTACAAAGAAGTCGTTGAAATTACGGGAATAAGCAAAAGCACGTTGATTCGAGAAAAAAGGCTAAGAAGTTATTAGTTGGCTTGACCTCATACATTAGAGGGGAGTCTATTGGGAAGCTTAGGGCGGTAAGGTTTTACCATTATAATTATGACCCTTGATTAATCACTGGCCCTTTCTCTTCAAAGACGTATTGATTTCTACCTCGATGTTTTGCCAGATAAAGTAACTCATCTGCTCTTTTCACAATCTCACTTGAAGAGTCTTCGTGGTAGTTGCGAGTAATACCAAAGCTTAATGTAACCTTAACTGGTATTTGATCATAATTGAGTGGAACTAATTTTAACTGATTAGTCACTTTTTGAATATATTCTTTCATTTGACTCTCATTATTTTCTTCTAATATTACAGTAAATTCCTCACCTCCGTAACGATATGCATGACTATCTGTCGTAAGTAGATTAGTCTTTAGAATTCTAGCGATCGAATGAAGGACCTCATCCCCGACCGGATGACCATATTGGTCATTAACTTGCTTAAAGTGATCAATATCACATATCAACAGGTAAAAAGGAGTGCCTTCCTGTAACTTTTTTTGAAGATCAACCTGAAATGATCGATGATTAGACAGACCTGTTAATCCGTCCTGTAAAGACTGAAGCATATAATAATTTTTCTCTGAATAATATTGCCTTTCTCTAGAAGCGATGATACCTCCGTAGAATGCTATTACCATGAGCATGATTGACTTCATAATAAAGTCGTATAATTCCATTCCTGTAAAAGAGATAGGGAGGATATAAAGTAATACACCATAACCTATAATCATGCTTATAGCGGATGAAATTGCTCCTATAATGTTCCAATATAAAGCAGCATGAATAACAAATAATGGAGAGATTAAGAAGAAGGGACTATTTGGATTACCAGAAATTGCGATTAACCAAAGGATTGCAATCCCGTCAAAAACTACCCCGCATCGTGTAAAGTAAATATATAATTTAGAATTCTCTTGTTTAGTATGTAAGAAAAATTGGGTTATGGACATATAAACAAAAGAAAAGATAATTAATGGAAGGGCATTTGTAAAGGAATAACTAAGGTAATTCGCAATAGGAGGGTAACAAAAAAGAACTATTACTATTATAAGAAAAAACCATCTGAGTAGTGATGATATTATTTCTATCGTATTGGTATCTATGAACCTAATGATCTTCATTCTATCACCTCCCCCATCTCGTTCATTTACCCTATATATTCTTTTTTAAAACAATCAAAGTTTCTAATATATACCCGAAATTGTACCATGTATTTACATTTTTAAGCAATCTAAAATGGTGTTTTAGTATCAATTATAGCAAATTACTACCATTAATCAATCAATTACTGAGAATAAATATGTACTAGTAGAAGGAAGGGGGTGGTGGTATCCAATGAGAATATACAACTTCAATAGTTTCGTATCGAGAAGCCGCAAACTAGTCATTAACATCATGAAAACACTGGAATTAAATGACAGTACCATTGAAAGATTCAAAAAGGGAGGTATTGTAAAGACAGACGCCCGAAATCCGATTAGGACGAGTCAAGGTGTTTTATCGAACGAGGATGAAGAGGTCATTGCAGAATTAAGTGAAGAGGGGTTACTGATTTATCACGTTATTTTAACAACGGAAATGATGAACAAAAAGACGATCATTGAGAGTGAAGTAGAGGTATCCACCTTTGATTCAGTTACGGAAGTGAAATATTATTTATTTGTACCTAGCGATCTCGCTGAAGAACTGAAACCATTTAGATTCATTGATGATAGGGATTTCGAGGAAGTAATTAAAGACTACATTATAGAGGTATTAAATACAGCAAGAGAAGATTTTGTCTGGGCTTATATTTTTTTCCCTAAGAAGCAAGACGGTTATTTTGGTAGAGTAAAACTAGCAGTATTTAATGGGAATCCGATTGTCATGGAATAGCCAGTAGGAAGGACTATTTATTTGCTCTTGCATTTAATAGGGTAAATTGCACTCGGTATCTTAGGAGCTGGGCTGATCATGAGAGTTGTTTGCTTCAAACATAGTTTCATTACTGTACTTTACATATACAATGTGGCCTGCATTGTTCGAAATTAATTACAAAATTCACCATATTACTAAGGTATATCCCTCCAAATGTCAAATCGTGTCATAATTCGACATTATTTTGTTAATTTTAAGTGTAGTATTTTGACTGTCCTCCCCTTCTTGAAGGGAGGTGACAACAATGGATCTCAAGGATTTAAAAATACTTACTGATTATGAGCTTAATTGCATGTATGAAAGCGCAAAAGACTTTGTGGCTCAAAATGACGATAAAGATTGTAGTATATTGAAAAACCTTTTATTGTTGCTGGAAATTGAAATTCACAACCGTAACTCTGATAAAGAATAGATAATACAGATAAACAGTCTTCTTGGTGGTTTTGAATTTACTTTTGGGGAGGACTCTTACCAATTCTACTTACATCCAAATGTCCAAATCTGTTTAGTGACCGAACGTTTGAAATAAACCCATTATAGTTGATAATGAGATAAAAAAAATTTGGAAGGAGATACTTTAATTTGATTAATATATTTATAAATTTTATTAGAAATGAAATTGTATCACCTATACTTGGTCTTGCAACTGGTGCCGCTATTCTATACTTTTTATTTTTTTAAAGACCGTCTTGACGGTCTTTGGTCAATATGGGTCAACAGCTCACATTTTTATTGAGGAAGACAGACTATTTGGAAAATCGAATATTAAAAGTCGTTCCTTGAGGACTTGATGTATAATCGATTTTGGCATTATTTCTCTTGGCAATGGAAAAACAAATAGGTATCCCTAAACCTGTCCCTTTATCTTTAGTTGTAATGAAAGGGGTTGCAATAGTATCTATGATGTCAGAAGGTATTCCATTTCCTTCATCTCTAATAGATAAAACTACCTTACCATTCGCTTCATATGTCATAATTCGAACTTTTTTTCCTGAGTTCATAGCATCTAAGGAGTTATTAATCAAGTTTAATAGAAGCTGTCGGATTTGGTTTTTATCAATATGTAAGTCTGCGATAGTACTCAATTGTAATTCAACCAATTTGCCTTCTTTTAGTGCTCTTGTTTCAAGCAAGGGGAGGGCAGCTTTTATTAAATCATTTAAACTAGAATTCTCCAAATTTTCGGATCTATCCTTCGCTATATCAAGAAATTCAGTAATAATATCATTCACACGATTTACCTCATTAATCATCAAATCGAATATAGGTTTTTGTTTTTCAAGTTCCTCGTTTTCAGCCAACAATTGCAAAAATCCTTTAACACTAGTCATTGGATTCCTCACTTCATGGGCAACCCCAGCAGCCATTTCTCCAATAACATTTAATTTTTCATAGTGTGTCTTTAGCTTTTCACTTTCTTTCCTATCTGTGATATCTCTAAAAGCGACAAATATCCCATATATATTAGGAAACAATTTTATTTCGAACCAACGTTTTGAATACTCAGATATCATCTCAAATACTTGGGGTTTTTGTTTTTCATATGCTTTATGGTAAATTTTAAATATTTCTGCATCGATGTATTTAGCTGAAACATCTCCAACACTTGTCCCAATTAGTTCTTCTTTTGTCTTATTAAAAAATAGTTCCTCTACCTTTAAATATGGTTCAGCAGATTTGTTAATAAATTCAAATTCCCAATCAGAATTAACGAAATAACAGGCTTCAGACATATTTTCTAATACTTCTCTCATACTTAATTTGCTTTCAAACGACTTTGATGGCATTTGTACACTCCATTTCTACTCTCTCTAGAATCATCACCTTTATAATTATTATGATAGAACGTATTTTAGAAGCAATTTTACTATCTATTTTGACAAAGAATATCATATACCACACTTTAACCCCCTCGATAGCAGTTTAAGTGTAACTTTTACCACATTTTAACTGATATTAATATAAATAACTAGATACTTTATTATTTAATTCAATGGGAAAAAATATCAAAATTTCCGATAACAGTGAACAATTACGTGATTATTATTGTGATACTGGCTTTTTGTACTTCTAAGTGACTCGTCTATAACCCCTGCTCTTTATGTTCACTTCACTAGAGACAAAGGTTTATAGAGTCCATTATTTGATCTATTTGCGAAATAGTATTCATGAATTTGAGATAATAAATTTGATGATAATAAAATAGAGAAGAATCATACCATACATGAAGGAAGATGAAAAAAGAAAACGAAAAGATCAAACATTAAGAAGAACAATCGATTCGCTTCAACCTCGGATTCCTTCATAATAATTCAACATCCACTCACTTCACTCACCCAGTCATCCACTCGAATGTCCCAACTTTCATTGAGATCCCCCTATTAATAGCATATAATATTGGTAGAGACTACCATTTATTGGTGAGTCAATTACTAGATTACAAAACTCGACTTCAATTAAGGAGGCATAATGCATAGCTACCTTGAGGAAACGAAGTATGCGTCATCAGAATTGATAAAGCTTATAAGCTACGAGGAAAAAGAACTAACAGAGTTAAGATTACAGGTTAGAGAAAAAGAAAAAGAACTAAGTCGAAGGTATTTACTTTTCAGACAAAAAGATTTTGATATGAATGATGAAATGCACCTTCAACATGCATACGGTAAATTCTTCTCTTTTGGAGAAAGTATAGTATATCCACTGAAAAACAGTTTAGAAGAGATGGAATCCAGATTAATAACAAAGAACTTCTCAATTGGTGCATTAAGCGGAGCACTCCTACAAATTGCCAAACAAGGTATTTCAACAGTCTACGTTGGACTACAAGACTGTCCTGATGGCAGGGCAATCGGTAATCAAGCATTGAAAAATGTCATTTGGCGGGCAAGAAATCAGTCCATACATTATGAAATGGGAAGTTACCATCCACCAGTTCAAGTATGTTTCCAGCAGTTAGAAGCGGACTTCGGCAGTAAGTACCATTTATCCGACAAAAACTTGTCCAAGGAAATAATAGATTTACTGGGTTGGACAGAATACGCACAGTATGAAAAGGACATGATCCATTTACTCGGTTAAAAGGAGAGTAGATGAGTGTAATCATCACTTCTCTCTATTCTCGGGGTATTCTGCCTTTGGTATTCAGTCATCCAAATTTTTCAATCTTGCAGCAAGAATGTATGTTCATTCTTTTGTATAGTCCACAGTTTGCCAAGGTCAATTCGAGTTCAGTACCAAATATAAAGACAAGATTTTCGGTACTTCCTTTCTCTAAACGGGGTAGGCGAGCTCTTTAGAATTTTGCAGTAAACTTGAGTTGATTGACTAATTAATGGTTGGTCGCACTCGAAGACAAGAAATTGATAGATTACCGCGCAGTAGGAACGTTGTTGAACAAAATAACTAGTAAGATAGCAGTTAAGAAGATTAATATGTTTGAGTTTTACTTTTTAGAATCTACATATGAGGTGATATTTGTGAAAATTAAAAAGGTTGAATTTATTAATAATGATATTTTTGGAGATTTGGTATTCGACTTCTGCGATGAGGCAGGTAATGTTATTGATAATATAATTCTTGCAGGGGAAAATGGTTCGGGGAAATCTACGCTTAAAAATTATATCTATGAGTTTACGGGATTTGTGCAAGAGAAATCAAAAGATATTAGGAATGAAAAAAGAATCTTTGAAACTAGATTAACTATTCAAGAAACTATGATAGTTAAGGGAAATCTCAAAGAAACTGAAAACTTTTCTGAGTACATAGATATTATCATAGAAGTTGATTACTCCAAAGAAGGATGGGATGCATTTAGGGGGTATATAAAAGATACTAATGATTTTACAGAAATAAGTTTACATAGTGGAGAAATAAATCAGATCGGGAAATTATTCCGTACTGTTTTTTCTGATATCGAAGTAAACTTCAATCCTAATCCAATTAAAAATATTCAATCAAGTCAATTAGACGAAGAACGAGTTAATAGCATCAGATCGAATGGTAATCTTGCAACTGAAATTGCTCAATTATTGGTAGATATACAAATTTCCGATGATAGTAAAGTTGCAAAAACGGCACGTGAAAACCCAGGTGAAGTTATTAATATAGGTGAATTGGACTTGAAAATGAATCGTTTCGTAGAAGCATTTCAATATATGTTTCCGAACAAAAAGTATTCAGGTATTACAGACCACGAGAAATCTAAAAAAATAATGTTTAAAGAGTTTGATAAAGATATACCTCTTGAAAAATTGAGTTCTGGTGAAAAACAAATAGTATTTAGAGGAGCATTCCTTCTAAAGGATCAACAGAGTACGAAAGGGTCATTGGTATTAATAGATGAACCGGAGATAAGCTTACATCCGGCATGGCAACAAAAAATACTACAATACTACACAAAATTATTTACAGATAATACAGATAAACAAACTTCACAAATGATTGTTTCAACTCACTCCCCCTTCATTATACATAATAGTGAGATTATTAATTCTAAGGTTATAATTCTAAAAAAAGATGAGAACGGTAAAATTTATATTCCAGATGAGAAACTATTCCCTAATTGGACTGAAGAGGAGATTGTTAAAGAAGCATTTAATTTAGAAATGATAAATACTGCAGTAGATAGTATTCCTAAAAATTTAGTTGTAACTGAAGGTAAAACAGATTGGAAGCATCTAAAAAGAGCATTACATAAATTCCAAGTGGAAGATAATGTATTTCATGACATGGATTTTAATTTCTTAGAGTATGAAGATGATATCCCGATGGGGTCTCCAGAGTTGTTAAAATTTTGTAAGCAATACAGCAAAATAAACCATGGGAAAAAAATAATTTGTATTTTTGATAGAGATGAGCCGAAGATTCTTAAGGATGTTTTAGAGAGTCCAGAAGATACTTATAAACATTGGGGAAATCAAGTCTACTCACTAGTTATTCCTGTTCCAGAACATAGAAGTCAAGCTGGAAATAATATAAGCATTGAACATTATTACTCAGATAGTGAAATTAAACTAGAAAACAGTGATGATAGAAGGCTTTTTATAGGGAATGAATTTTCTAGGAAGTTTGGTTTTAGTCTCGCAGATCGGTATCTTTGTCTAAAAAAAGATAAATGTGGAGAAGATTCTATTGCAATTATTGATAGAGATTCCGTGGTTTCTCCAATAGAAAATGAAGAGAGGAACATTGCTTTATCTAAGAACGAGTTTGCAGAATTAATTTTAAATGAAGAACCCCCATTTAAGGATGTTGGTCATAAGAATTTCGAGATAATTTTTGAGACAATAAAAGAATTAATAGAGGTATAAATTAACTCATAATATCAAACAAGAAAGTTCCCATTTGAATAGTTGTAATGTTTTGGTGGGGTGGGGATCATATGAAAGCTATAATGAATTTGCTTCTATTCAATGAACTACGAGCTCTTTTAGTTGAATAAATCGTGTGGACATATTCAAAGGAGGTTTTTATATCAGTCAGACAATATGGCGGTATATGTCTTTAGCTAAGTATGTTGAGTTATTAAGAAGCCAGTCTCTTTATTTCCCGAAAGCATCTCGTTTTGATGATGAAACAGAAGGGCAATGGATAGCTCATTCATTACTAGTTCGAGACCTACCTAGACTAACGAAATTGCCGACTAACACAAAAATTGTTAAGGGAATATTAGAAAGAGCCGGTGATAGTGAATCAGCGATGTACCGAGAAGTAGAGAAAGTATTAAAAGATGGCAATATTAACTCACTTTTAAAAGAATCACTAGATCGGTTAATTTTTTACTTTACGCTGAACAGGGGAAAATTCGATGCACAAAACACACTGGAAGGTAATGTTGAGGCATGGACGAATCAAATCAACATGCACTCTGAGAGTAAAGAAAAAACAATGTCTCAAGTGAAAGCACATCGAGAGTCAACTTACATAAATTGTTGGAATTCAAACGAAGCGATGTCCTTAGCTATGTGGCAACTTTTCGGAGGTGGGGTAGAGGCAGTTGCTATTCGAACGACGAAAGCCAAGCTTGAAACCGTATTGTGTGAAAATAAAAATGAACTAGAAGCATCGGGGTATGAGAGTGGTGTTTCAAAGGTCCATTATTTACCTAACTTGAAAAACCCAGAGAAGAAACAAGTGATCGAACCTGGGATATCTTAACGAATGGAAAAGGTTCTAATTCAGCGTCGTTTAGTATAAAACCTGAAGAATATAGTTATGAAAAAGAAGTTCGAGGGATCATCTATCCCAAAAGATCGGTATACGACAAGATCAGTGATCCTGAACCAGATAGAAATGGTTTTAATGTTCCAATAAAAATGGGTTCTGGAGATACTAGTAATGAAATCAATAGATTTATTGACGAGGTTCATATCCATCCCTTACAAGACGAAAATTCCATGATCTACAAGGTTATCAAGGAGATTCATCGATTATATGGTATTGAGGATATCCCTATCAGGTCAAATGTAATTAAAGCATTGGGAGAAGAGGTTAATTTTTAGAGCGCAATATCTTGTGTATAAGGAGCATACAGATCTTTTAACTCTTTAATTGGGGTAAGATGAGACCTACAGAATTTTTTGCACTAAATGTGTCTATGATGGACTTCCTATTGTGTGATTTATTGAAAGAAAGAAAATTTATTAGTTAAAGTGCAAATGTTTGTTAATAGAAGTGGACTAGTTCTGGAGGTGAAGAGATGTCGAATTTAAATAAAATTATTGATGAAATTTCTTTTATTCTAAAACAAGAGAAATCCTATGATTTACCGACAGTTGCTACTAGTTACGGGTTAGAAATCGGAGATGAAAGTGAAGCAAACAATAGCAAACGAGTATATGTTCAAAGGAGATTAAAAGGAAAAGGTCAACTTTTTCTAATTGATTTATCAAAAAGGATTATTGATGATTATGGTGAAGAGGCAAAAGGTCTTTCTAAACTAGTTGCCAGTATTGATCCTCAAGGTATATTTTCAATCAGTGAAATAACACGTAGAAATGTCATGAATGATCTTTACCAGTTTAATAATACTTGGGGTAATGTTGATATTATACCTTTTCTAACAAGAATTTGGGATCTAGATAACATGCCATCAACAGGCAGATATCAAAATGCTTCAGAAGATATATGGCAACACATGGTGAGAAATGATGACTATGATGAAAGATATTTGTTCGAAGAGTACCTGGAGTTATTGACCGCAAATGATAGAAAGTTTATTCGTTTTTTGGAAGAACTAGTTCATCCTGCAGTTAGAGAACAAGAAGAACAAGAGGAGCTAGTTGATATTTTTAATAAACATTTACTAAAGGACGGATATAAAGTTTCAATAACTAGTGAGATATCAGGTTATCCTATTTATACAATACACAGAATTCAAGAAGGTGTGAGAGGGACAGTAAAGAATCTTATTTTCGCAGCTATTGGTGTAAAGCCTGATATTGTGATTAGTGATTCCCTTAATAATGATATTAAAATTGTCAAAAATGAAGAAAATTGTTTGGTATATGATCAACCTATACCAACATCAGGTTTATTTTGGAAAGACCTTGTAAGTTGGTGGGGAGCTACCAACACTTCCCTTGCAGACAAAAAGGAACTACAAAGTTCATTATATTTTAGATTGAAAGAGTCTTTGGATTCTGCACCTGAAAAGATATTCTTTCAAAATTATTATAATCTATTTAATAAAAAGTACAAAGACAACCTACCTGCATTAATTCCACAAGTCTACCTACATTATGACCCCTACACCAAGTGGCAAAGAAAAGGAAAAGTATATTTACCACGACAAAGAATGGATTTTTTGATGATTCTACCTAGCAAACAGAGAGTTGTTATTGAAATCGATGGAAAACAGCACTATTCAATAGATGATAAATCCAGCCCTGAAAAGTATGCAGAAATGGTTTTTGCCGATAGAGACCTTAAACTGCATGGTTATGATGTCTATCGGTTCGGTGGGTATGAATTTATGGATCGAAAAAAATGTTTAGAGATGATGAGAGGGTTTTTTGATGATTTGTTTACTAAACATGAAATTTAATTATATTAGCGATGTATTTTGATGGCTTTCTTAAAATCAACAAATATTAGTAGAAAATTGAATAGAAGCTTCCACATAAGAAAATTCAATAGATTGACTATATTAAATAACCTAACATAATAGTATAATGCTAGGCTAAGTGTATTTTTTCAATCATAAAGTACTTACTCACTAGGTTCTATAATTTTTATTTCAGACAGTTCTTCTCCAGACAATTCGACAAAAATCCCGTGTAACGTATTTTTAAATTCTAATAGTAATCTATCTTGCTCTGTACCATCCATGACACTTTTTAGCTCTCTAAGGCCTTCATTATGCTCTTTAGAAGCGTAGACACCCGAATTAACAATTTTCACTTCACACATTTCTGGTCTTGTTTTAAAATCTATAACTAAATCAATGAAATATGGGTCTGATATGTGATCTAATCTCATTGATGCCATTGAAAAATAAAAACCTTGATCTAAAGTACTAGTTACAAATTTGTTTTCTTTAAGGTTGTCACCATCAAGAACAGCAGAATTTATACCTTGTAGTTGGTCTTCTGCAACTTTCACTTCTTTTTCATCTCTTTTGACTTTAAGCTTTTTTATTTCAACTAATTCCCATGGACTTTTGATACTATTAAAAAAACGTTCAAACAGTTCAATTCTTTTAGGTTTAGTTAATTTGTTTAAGTTGATTTCATCAAATTCATATTCTATGTCATCATCATTAGATGTGATAAAGGCTATCAATTCTTTAACCTTTTTATAATCATTCGGAGAATGTATATTGTAATCGATACTACAAGCATCACTGTTACTATTAAGAGTAATGTCTATATGGCGAGTAGTTCTGTCCAACAAATCAATCATACTTGGTTTATATTCGTCATAACTCAATACTATGTTTGTATTACCATTTCCTTCTTTTGAGACTGATAATTTAGTGTTATCCTCTTGATTAATCAGTTTGTTGTTTAACGATATAAGAGTAGCTTCAAGTTCACCCATATGTTCCTTCGAGAATGAAATTCTACCGGATTTTACGTAATTCTGTTCTACATCCATTCTTTGTTTTAGATCACTGTAACCTTCTCTATCTAAATAGAAGTCTCCACCAATTTTAGATAAATCGCTTTTTTTTATGCAGTGAACTAATATTCCGCGACTCTTTAAAAAATCCTTTGTATCTTTCGCAGAGAGGTGGTCTTTCATAACTCTTCTAATGCTATATTTTTTCGGGTAATTTTTAATCAAAGTATTATTCCTCCTTAACGTTGTATTTTTCTGGCACAGTATTTAATACGTTCATATACTTTATTTCAATTTCAAGTTGATTTTTATTCTCTTTAATATATTCTTTTTTTCGTCGGAGAAATTCTGCAATATTTTCTCTGTATAAGATTTGTTCCCCATAAAAATGAATATGTAATTGAAATGAATCTTCATATTGAAAATCAGTTAATAATTGATACATGAAATCTAATTCCTTTTTTGTAGGTTCAGCAAAACAGAATACGTGATTAATAGATAGTGCAATTGTATGACCAGCAATAGTTATGTTTTTGGTGCTTTTGGCAAATATATAGCTTGAGAACAGTTGAATTAAATTCACATAGTTTTTTTGAGAGCTCATACTTTTCCCACTTCTATAATAATCACTCGGATAAAAGAAGTTAAAAGTTTCACTTTCATTTTCAATTTCTTTTTTGTATTCAATGAGAGAAGACCACTTTAATATTTCGTGGTTAGTTGCGACAAATAATGTAATTGGGTTTCTTTTCTGTACGACTTCCAATTTTGATAAATATTCTATTATTTTACTATGTTCATAGTTATCTTTTTCATCACACCAGATCATCAATAAGCCTGTGTTAACCCCCGTACAACCTAACTCTTGAATTTTTGTCGAGAGGTTTGCACATTCAGTAGTCATTAGGAGTTGGTCAACAAAACTTTTGATACTACTAGTACTTATTCCCTCCCAGTTACGTTTTTTTGATTCCACAATTATATTTATGTTTTCATTTAAATAAGGATCGTGATACCGAAATAAAGAATCTACCCCGTGGTCATTTTTTCTTTCTTCGCTCTTTCCCCTTCTGTGAGATGACTTATTGACACAAGAAATATCAAAATTAGAATCCCCGACTTGTATCCATCCCAAATTTTTCAGAATTTTTATAGTTTGTGTAGTCCATCTTTCACCTTCAAACTGTTGTTGCTCTGACATTTTTAGCACCTCATTATATATCTAGATTATTAATTTGATCTTTTATATTCTCTATAAAGAATTTATTAGCAGTTGGGATGTTTAACTTTATGACACCGTCTTCTAAGTTTATATCCAACATTGCAATATCATTTTCAACTGATACAATCTTTAATTTTACTGTTGATACCTCTGCACCTAACTCTTTAATGAGGTATAGAGCATCTTTATTACTTGCAGTTGTTAAGGTTGCAACCGATATGTACTTATCCAAAACTTTAATATCTTTAAATGAAACTTCATTAATATTACATTCGTTGCTATCAAAGTTTTTATAGAAATCATAAAAGTTTACCTTTTCATTTAATATATTAAAGTACTTGTCTGATTGAAATTGTGTATTTAAGTATTTAATAATATATGGTCTTCCCCAAACTATTAAAATGTTCTTTATAAAATTTAGTTGGATTTCGGCTTTAAATAATTCGGGAGTTTTATCAGAAACAATTTCATTTGTTTTATCATCTATTGAAAAGTCAAATGTGTTTTTCATCCGATAGTAATTTAATGATAATAGATCATCTGTTGTTTCAAAACCATAGTACCCCTCTTTTTCTTTAGAAGTTGCAGACTCATCCTCAAGATTTTGAAAGAACTCTTGAACTTTTACTTTATCTTGAATTAGCACTTTATTTATATAAACATATGGCTCTATTTGCATCAATTTATCTCCACCCCCTTAATTGTAACTATTTTATCATATTTACAATGCTTTTTTCCAAAAAATACCGTAAACGCTCAACAACATTTCAAATTTACTTGTAGAGAAAAGAAGCGATAGTTATAGAAATAATTCCCATTGAAGACTAAGGTCTCTCGCCCTTCTGGGGTTTAATCTTCTCGCACTTCCGCTCTCAAATCGAGAATACTAGTTTCCCACTCAAATCATTCAAACTAATCCGAAACTTATTTAGCCCATATATTCAATAAGATATGATAAAACAAGACAAGTAATTGATAACCAACCAGTTCAAATAATGGATTAAAAACAAACTTGATGAAGGGCTGTCATGTGGAAAAAGACACCTAACAAAAGTACAGGTTTCAGAGATTTATATGAAATACGCATTGGACACACCTTTATCAGAATTAGCAAAAGAATACGAAGAAACAATATATGAAATAAGAGATATACTGGTCTTTTATACGTACTTTACAGTCACATCACAATTATAATTAGAAATAAAGGAAGCAACATTGGCAGGTAACACTGTAGAACATGCAGAAAGGCCTTCATCTGCGGTATCGCACGGGGAAAATCCCAAAACTGCAATAGATATTGGCATGACGCGGCAAGTGGCATCAGCTGTTTTAAAAGGAAAAATGAACGCAGATATAAAGCAAGATTTAAAAACTGAAGAGGAAGATCGACTGGAAGGATTAAGCGAAGTTTCATGTGCTACTGAAGAGCCAGTAACTGCGACAACGCTTGCTGATCATGAAAGAGATTTCAACATATTAAAAGGTATATTAACTACAAAATCTTACTCCCAATTAGCCAAAGAAGCAGGAGTTGATCCCTTATACATAAGCCTTTTAAAGAGAACAGGGGAAGACTGTTTGGGAGATGCTAAATCAACAAGAAGCGAAATTTATAAGGGAAATCAGTAAAGCACCATCAATTAGAGACCGGGTGGTAAAAATGTATGGTGAATATACAACTGACAGAGCTTACGCTCTGTCTTTTTAAATAGCTTCACAAAGTAAATACTTGACTAAAAATGGACTCCGTAGAATTAAAATCTCTCAGCTTTCCATAAAGATCCCAACTAGTAAAGTGAAATAAGTCTTACTTTGATAAATAGCAACCGAGTATTAGAGATATCCATTGAGCCTTATTGCCTAATAGGATATGATAAATTTAGGATAAAGTTACCTATTTATTAGAGTAGGAACTTCGACTGAAAATCATATTAAAATGGAGGGGTTTAAATTGGGGAGAAAAAGATTTACTGATGAGCAGGTGTTAGCCATGTGTAAGAATTATGCTAACGGGGATAAATCCATGGCAGAGTTAGCAAATGAAAACGGAGTAACTGGAGCAGCGGTAAGGGATATATTAGTATTTTATACATACACCAAAGTCACTTTACAATTGGATGACGAAATCAAGAAAGCGATAGAAAAACGAAGGACTTCAAACAATAGTATAGGAGAGCGCAATAAGAATAATAGAAAACATTCAAATGATGATGTAGAGAGACTTTATCATGCGGTATTGCACGATAAAATGATTGTATCTGAGATAGCGAAAGAACTTGGCATGACGAGGGAAACTGCTACAGCAATCCTGAAGGGAAGAATGTACGCAGATGTAAAACCTAATTTAACTCCTGAAGAAGAATATAGGTTGAAAAATTTAAGTACTTTCTCGCATGAAAAAAAGGGGTATTTGACAGAAGAGCAAGTTAGAGCAATTTACAAGGAGTTTGTAGAAACGGACATAATAATATCTCGAATCGCAATTAAGTATGCTGTTAATAACCATGTGATTGCAGCCTTATTGCAAGGTCAAAGTTATATACATATTTTTGATTCATTACCCAACGAAGAGATTAGGAAGATTAACGGAGCTATCAAGAGTAAGAAAGGAAATAGACCTTCGGTAACTACTTCAAGACTTACTAGTGCTGAGAGAGATTATAAAATATTAAAGGGTGTTCTAACTACTAACAAACCTTATTCTCATTTAGCTAGAGAGGTAGGAGTTGACCCCTCATATATAAGCCATCTATTAGGAGAAAGATTAGGTAAAATGGCTTGGGATATGCTAAATCGAAAAGAAGTCGACTATCTCAGGGAAATCAAAAATGATTCGTCATATAGAAAGCAAGTGGTAGAAAAATATCGAGGTATATAAAACATATTAATTAAACAATATCTTCTCTTTCAGGAAGTATTTTTCTAAAAAATTTGGTGTTTACAGAGCAATTACCGTCACAAGAAAAATCTTTAAAAAAGCGACTTTATTTGTTTCAGCTTGATAAATAGTGTTGGTAAAGAAGCAAGCGCTAATAATACATTCGTATATCTTCATCGATGCGTTTATCGATTTGAAAGGCTCTCAGGGTATGAATCAAATCTATTGGAGGTGACCAAATTGCAACTAGATCTAATGAAGCTATTCGAAGGCTACGTCAGGAACTACCATACACTTAATCTGACAGTTCAGCATGGTAAAAATTCATTTACAATGTCCGAAATTCAGTACTTTTCGACTTTAGGCTCGATGTTGGGGTTTCATCCTTTTACTGAGGACACATCCGATGGAACTTACAGACCAATGGACTTAACATGGTGGGGCAATTATGAAAATGACTACTGGCATGATTTTGTATTACATATGGAGCGGGAGAATCTTTTTACTAAAGACAAGGAAACCTTAAATAAGCTTTTTTCAATAAGAGAATTCATTCCAATTAATACTATTGGTATTATGAATGTAAAGGATCGTGACAGGATAGAAGAGCTGATCGCCTATGCAATAAATACATATAAGGTAGAGAAATCCCTGCTAGTGTTCAAAACAAACTCTACGGGTAAAGCACAGGCTTATTTTGACGAAATTCATTCATATGTAATCAATCAAAATAAAGTAACTGCAAACAAGATCGCTCATGGTTCATCCATTGGTGGGGTCCTATTTATGTATTTCGAGAATGAACGTTGAAGACCACGATACATCCTATTAAAGGAGCATACTTATGGATTATTTAACACAGTACCACCTAGAAAACTACCTCTTTGAATCAGTGAGTAGCAGATATAAAGAGGTAGGATTTTTATAGGCCTACGACTTTTTCTGTATCGTCATTTGGAAAGCCAATCGAGCCAAATCGAAAATAGCAAGCCAGTTGACAGATAATTCAAAGTCAGGTGATTTAGAGAAAGCGGTCTTATCACTAACTAATGGTATAAAGGGCATCGGGGGCATAAAGGGCAAAGGCAATGCAAAAGAGAAGTTGCGTTACGTGATGAAAGCGTGGGATTTCAGATTACCTATGGCTACAGCGATTTTAACTGTCCTATACCCAGATGATTTTACTGTTTATGATGTGAGAGTATGCGAACAATTGGGCGGAGATCATCATAAATTAAAAAATCGAGTCAACTTTGATAATATTTGGAAGGTTATTTATCATACTGCCAAAACTTAAAAGAAGCAGTACCAGATGTTTTATCAATGCGAAAAGGATCGCTATTTATGGGGAAAGTCATTCTCGGAGCAGCTGAATGAAGATATAAAGAATGGGTTCGTAAAAAACGATGGATAATAAATATAAACTGCAACCTTATTTGTATCACCTTGATAACTATTGGTTGGTAGTATGGAAGACTATTAAATTGAACGGTAGCTGGTCAAAATAATTAAAGACTAGTCGAAAGTGGTGACACGGTGACCTAGAGGAGCTTTCCTAAGATAAGTAAATTCGTGATATGATTGTACATAAGAAATAAGAGAAACTAGCTAGGTAGAGTCAATAGATAGATGGAGGAATTACAACATGGCTGATTTAAACTCAAAATTATTTGGTGCTGCAGACAGCTTGCGAAGCAAAATGGATGCATCAGAATACAAAAACTATTTATTAGGATTGATCTTTTACAAGTACTTATCTGATAAGGTATTAGAAAAAGTAGTTGAAATAGCAGATGAATCGGCAGTAGAGTTCAACACACAAGAAAAACAAGCTCAATTGTATAGGAGTTTATTAACAAATGAAGAGATAAAATATGACTTGATTGAAACATTAGTAGATACATTAGGCTATGATATTGAACCAGAGTATTTATTCAATGTATTAGCCAACCAAGCTAAACAAAACACATTTCAGTTGACTGACTTGAATAAAGCTTTTATCGATTTGTCTACCAAATTTGATCAATTCACTGGATTATTTGATGATTTGGATTTGAAATCTAGAAAATTAGGATCAGATGATCAGCAGCGTAATATTACAATTACAGATGTCCTGAAGAAACTACATGACATCGACGTGATAAGACATGATGGGGATGTCATTGGGGATGCCTATGAGTTCTTAATTGGTCAATTTGCATCAGAAGCTGGTAAGAAAGCTGGAGAATTCTATACCCCTCATCAAGTGTCTGTTATGATGGCTCGTATTGCCGCAATGGGTCAAGAAGACAAAAAATTGTTTAGCGTGTATGACCCAACCATGGGATCAGGTTCCTTGATGTTGAATATTCGGAACTATATCAACTACCCAGATAGTGTGAAGTACCATGGACAAGAACTAAATACAACAACCTATAATTTAGCGAAGATGAACTTGATCTTGCACGGTGTTGAAAAAGAAGATATTCGCTTACGCAATGGGGATACATTGAACCAAGATTGGCCGACAGATGAACCTTATACCTTTGATTCTGTACTTATGAATCCTCCGTACTCTGCAAAATGGTCTTCTGATGCGACTTTCTTAGATGATCCCCGTTTCAATCGTTACGGAAAATTAGCACCAAAATCAAAAGCAGACTTTGCCTTTGTTTTACATGGACTTTATCATTTGAAAGATTCCGGAACAATGGCAATCGTCTTACCTCACGGGGTATTGTTCCGTGGAGCTGCTGAAGGCGTGATTCGTAAGAAGTTATTAGAAGATGGAAGTATTGATGCTGTAATTGGTATGCCAGCAAACTTATTCTTTGGTACATCGATTCCAACCACAGTCATCATTTTGAAGAAAAATCGTACCACTCGTGATGTATTATTTATTGATGCGAGTAAAGAGTTTATAAAAGGAAAGAACCAAAATAAACTTTCCACAGAACTTATTGATAAGATTGTTGATAAGTATAAAAAGCGAGAAGGTGTGGAGAGATACGCTCACGTCGCTACATTTGATGTAATCAAAGAAAATGATTTCAATTTGAACGTCTCACGATATGTAGAGACCTTTGAGGAAGAGGCACCTGTTGATATAGCTACAATTGGCTCAACGATCAAAGAAATTCGAAAAGAAAAGGCAGAACTTGAATCTAGTCTTTATGATATGATTTCTTCATTACAATATGATGAAGAAAATGCTGAATGGATTAAAGGTGCATTAGAGGTGTTTAATCGTGAAAAATAATCGTACACCTGAAATTCGATTTCCAGCATTTACTGGAGATGATTGGGAACAGCGTAAGTTGGGGGAAGTATACACAGAGAGGAAAGAACGAGGAAACGGTTCGTTACAGATCCATTCCGTTTCCATCCATCATGGTGTTTCAAACGAAGAATTAGACAGTGATACTTTAGGGAAAAAAGTGCGAAGAAGCGAAGATAAGTCTCTATATAAACATGTTTATGTCGGTGATCTTGTTCTTAACATGATGCGTGCGTGGCAAGGGGCAATCGGAGTCGTAAAGTCAGAAGGGATGGTAAGTCCTGCATATATTACTGCTCTTCCCAGTGCACAGATTTACCCTCTGTTTATGGATTATTGTTTACGTAGAGATGAAGCTATTAATCAGATGAACAATCTCTCTTATGGAGTCACTGACTTCAGAAAAAGACTATATTGGGACTCGTTTATTAAGGTTTTGTGTCGCATACCTTCTATACCTGAGCAGGAGAGAATTACGGCTTTCTTCACCTGCCTCGACAACACTATCGCTCTTTATCAGCAAGAACTAACCATGCTCAAACAAGTAAAACAAGGATTTTTACAGAAAATATTTTCAAAGAAGATTCGGTTTAAGGATGAAGACGGTAATGAGTTTCTTGAATGGAAAGAGGTTTCCATAAATAAAGTTTGTTCTATTGAAAAAGGGAAACAGGTAAATAAGGCGAATCTTGCAACTGATATAGACAAAAATAAATTTCCAGTGTACAACGGAGGTAAAGAACCTTCAGGGTATCATACGTCTTATAACAATTTGCCTAATACTGTCATTTTGTCTGAAGGTGGAAATTCTTGTGGGTATGTTAATTATATTGAGGAACACTTTTGGAGTGGCGGTCATTGTTACACAATCAATCCAGATGAAGACGTAGTTGATAGAAAATACTTGTATCAAGTGTTAAAGGCTAATGAACTAGAAATTATGCGCTTAAGAGTTGGATCGGGGTTGCCGAATATTCAAAAGTCGGCATTAGGGAAATATAAAATAAATATTCCAACTAATATAGTTGAGCAAAAGAAAATCGGCAGCTTCTTCAAACAACTAGACGACATTATCAAACTTCATCAACGTAAATTAGATGGCTTAATAGAAACGAAAAAAGCATTCCTACAAAAGATGTTTATATAACCAAATAGAAAGGGGGAAAAACATGACAAAGCTAAAATATAATGATGAAGCTGAAGTGGAACGTCGGCTGATTGAAGTGTTAGGCGAAGGTCATAATCAGTGGAATTATCGTCCTGATTTAAAATCAGAAGAAGACCTATGGAAGAACTTACGTAAAATAATCACGCAAAATAACTTATCAGAAATTGGGGAACATCCCATTTCTTATAAAGAATTTGACACTATTAAAACAGAATTATTATCGAAAACGAAGACACCTTTTGAAGCTGCTAGATGGCTTAAAGGGGAAAATGGAATTGCTCGTATTACGATTGAACGTGATGATGTGTCTCTAGGTTCAATGTCGATGGTGTTGTACTCCAATCAAGACATTGGTGGCGGAATCTCTACATATGAAGTTGTTCATCAAATTGCGAAAAAAAAAGCGAATGTTGATGATCGTGATCGCCGATTTGACGTGACACTCTTAATCAATGGGTTGCCAATTGTTCAGATTGAATTAAAACAGGTTAGTGCCAAAGACGGTGTATTTCAAGCCTATAATCAAATTAAGAAATACACAGAAGAGGGAATGTTTAGAAATAATATCTTCTCTACCGTCCAACTATTTGTCATTTCCAACGAGCAAACGACTCGCTATTTTGCCAATGCGATGCCAAAAGACATGAATAAGAAATTTGTCTTTAGCTGGCGAACAAAAGACAATCGAAAAGTAGAAATTCTCTATGAATTTGTGAAACAAGTCTTAAATATTCCAGATGCACATCGCTTGATTGCCAATTATACGATTGTAAGTGAAGAGCAAGACAACAAAGCCTTAATGGTATTACATCCTTATCAAATTCATGCGATTGAAGCCTTGTTTACATCTGCCATGAAACATGAATCAGGATATGTTTGGCATGCGACTGGTTCGGGAAAAACTTTGACAAGTTTTGTTTCTACGAAGTTATTAGCTCGGAAACAAGGTGTAGATCGTACGATTATGCTGATTGACCGAAAAGACTTGGACAATCAAACGACCAATGAATTCACCAAATTTGCTTCAGAATTTAATACGGGTATTTCTTCTGGTAATGCCAAGTCTAATAGCTTGATTGTCGGAACCGGAAGTGCGAGGGAATTAAGTGAGACTCTACTATCTGATGCCAATTCTAATACAGTAATTATTACTACGCGTCAAAAATTAGAATCTGCTTTACGATATGCCCAAAGAGTGGAAGAACAAAAAGGCACTCAGCGCTTTAAGAAACTAATGGGACAACATATTGTCTTTATCGTTGATGAATGCCATAGAGCATTAAGTTCAGAAGGGATGGAAGAGATTAAGGGTTTCTTTCCAACTTCGACGTGGTTTGGGTTTACAGGCACGCCGATATTTGATGTAAATAAGAAACAAGCTAAAGGCCGATTAGCTCGCACCACTGGTGATCAATATGGAGAAGAGTTGCACACCTATACCATTAAAAATGCGTTAGAAGATGGATCTGTTTTAGGATTCCAAGTAGAACATGAAGATACGATCGAATCAACCTCATTAAATAATCATATTTATAAAACACTTCGCCAAAAGGAAAAATACTCCCATTTTAGTGATGATGAAATCAACGATATGATCGATCAAATGGATGGTATGGAAAAAGAAGCCTATCTTGACCCATCTTCATATGAAAGAGATGAACATATTCAAAAAGTCATTCATAAAATTTTTCGACCGGATAATGCCTATACTAAATTTGATTTCCAAAATGGGCGCCCACAAAAGTCTGCCATTTTAACAACAAGTTCCATTGATATGGCGAAACGCTACTATCAGACAATCAAGGAAATGACGAAAGATCCAGAATGGATAACGAAAGAATTTGCTGGACACCCGATTCGTAAGGGGCGTACGATTGAAGATCCAGATTTCCCACGGATTGCCATCACCTATTCGACACAAGAAAACGAAGATAATTCCAACCAAATTCAAGATGAAATGAAAGAAGTTATCAAGGACTATAACAATTATTATGACACTGCTTGGTCGATAGAAGATATTGAACGATACAATGGCGATATCAACAATCGTTTAGCACGTAAAAAAGCAGAGTTTAAAGAACCTGGGAATCAAATAGATCTTGTCATTGTCGTAGAACGCTTATTGACAGGATTCGATGCGCCAATGATTCAAACGTTATTTGTGGATCGAAATTTGAGTTATGCTAATTTAATCCAAGCCTTTTCTCGAACCAATCGTACGTATCCAGGGAAGACAAAGGGATTGATTGTTACATTCCGAAAACCTTCGACCATGGAACAAAATGTAAATTATGCCACTAAGTTATATTCTGAAGAACAAGAGGAATCTAAGATTGTTTATCCAACGTATGATAAATCGAAGAAACGCTTCAAAAAGGCTCACAAAACATTGCAAACAATTGTGACAAACCCGACCGATATGAACGAGCATTCTCCGCTTGAAACTCGGATTGAATTTGTGAAAGTTTTTCAAGAGCTAAATAATGCTTATGAAGCTTTAGTTACGTATGATGATTACAACAATGATATGGAGAAATCAAAAGCACTTCAAGAACAGGTGAAGACCTTAGAAGAATATATTGGCGTATACAACACGGTGAAAGGTTCGTTAGTCGATGAAGGGGTTCAAGGTGGAACGGAGCCAGGATTCTCAGATATTGAATTCTATGGAGAAAATGAGATTAAGATCTATGATATTGACTCAACCTATATTGACCGCCTATTAGAAACGTACTTAGCCAATAATCAGAATATCCGTGACGAGATCGAAAAAGCACTTCAAAAACTTAATAAATCAGACATTGTTAAAGACGTATACCGTACGATGTTAAACGCTATTGATACCGAACAAATAGATTCGGAGCAAGATATTCTTGCAGTGAAACGACTCTTCTTCAGTGAATCCTATAATAAAGCGATTGAAGAATTTGCGAACACTTGGTTTGTGGAGGAAAGGGAGCTATATTCATCTGCTATTCAATATGTGATAGGAACAGAGCCTATTCCGAATATCGGAGGAATTATTAACAGCAAGCAATTTGATAAGTATAAAGCCGTTCATCCAGATGCAATACCGTTGAAATACGGACCGGAAATGAAGCGTCAGTGGAGAGAAACATTAAATGAAGTCATTGTACCTTTGCATGACGAGTTAAGATAAATCGTTTTGAAATTAATGGTTTCTTTTGAAAGAGTTAGAGTACGTAAACATATTAAGTTTCTTCATAAACTAAGTCTGAAGCACCTACAGTAAAACAATGTAGGTGCTTTTTCGGATTCTATAGGAAGGCATTAAAGCGAACATGAGTATTGATTGGAACAAACAAGAATCAGCAAGAGCGAAGATGAGAGTCACAGTTCAAAGGTTGCCAAAGAAATACGGCTATCCACCAGATCTTCAAAAAATGGCAGTTGAAACGGTAATCAAGCAAGCAGAGTTGATGGTGGAAAATGAGGTCTAGAACTTTGGTATGAGAGTTTTTTCTGATGCTGAATTTTAGAGCAACGGTTTATTCGCTTAATCGAGATACTTTTTAAAAACACACCTACATTTCGTAGTAAGACCTTTTTATAGGCTTACCGATGTGATAGGTGTTTTTAGTATTTAATTTGAAGAACGAATTTTGTAGTGATACCAATCCTTTAACGTTATCATGCACTCCTAAAAGCACTTAAAGTCTTTTATAGAAGGAGTTGCATCAAAGTGATATACGGTAAAAATAGCGATTCGAAAGCAAAATCAAAAACTGGCAGAAAATGTGATGAAAACACTCGGCATAATGAAAAGTATGATTTTAAATTTCGAGTACGTTAAGGTTCTGAATAAATATAGCGTACAACTCATCACAAGTCTCTTAGAAGGGCTTTATGAAGAAGATAGGGTTTACATCCAATTTAGATTTTGCTGGCTTACAAGTCTATTGTGTGTTTATTTCATACGTTATGGTTGGCAAGCCATCGGAATCGATTAATGGTATCGCCCTTAGTAAATGTTTATTCTATGGTCCGAAAGATATATATGTTGAAGCGACGGCACTAAATAACAATAATAATGAGATCGGTAATCGCAAGGATGTTATTAACAGTTATCTAGATTCAACGCTTTTGATGGCTGAACAAGGCTATCTATTTGCATGTGTATATAATCTAAACGGAAGTAATCCGGAATTTAGAAGTAGTGATAGATGTAGTGAATGGAAACCTGTTTCGCTCTGAGGGATAATTTCTCTGTTGAGGTATTTTTCAAATTTGGCACTTATTATTTCAGTAATGACCTTTTTTAGGTTGAGATGAAATATTAGGTGCTCTTTTTTTGTTTTTAAAGAGGAGTTTTTTAAATGGAAAGGGGTTTTGGTTGGAAAAATTTTCAACATGCTGAGTTTGTCCCATAAAAAATATATTTCCTCACATGCACCGTGAGAATTTTTAAAGACGTATGGAGTTGTTCTCCCAATTATCTAAAGTTAGGGGCGAAGCGAACATGCGTGCTGTAAAAAACATAAATAAAGAAGTTATTGGACATTCTCAAAGTAGCATAAAAATGGGTGACGGGGGAGTGGTCACCAAGGTGAAGAAGAGAAAGTTGAATATCAGTTATATTCCTACTGACAAGGAAAATTCTTCTGGCAGACTTCTTAGTAAAAAAGAAGATGAACTCTTTAAATATTTAATTAATTCGCCTATTTTTCAGGAATCACTCAATAGTATTAATAGATCTTCTTCTAAGGGATAAGTAATATTATGAATTTATATTTTCAGTTGGAATATATTCTAGTAGTTTGTTGAATGATCGAAGTTAAGAGTCAGTAAAATACAGAGACTACTATTATACAAGAAAAGAGGCGTATGTGATTTGTACTATAAATCATATGCGCTTTAGCTTTATTTCACTTTAATATTATGCTTTTGGATGAAAAATTCACAGGGTTTACAATTATTAGTACCTTGTATACAATCAACATAAATTCTAATTAAACAAGGTGATAAAATGACAATAGGAATTTATGCTCGTGTTTCTACTTCTCAACAAACAGACAATACGAGTTTAGACGAGCAAGTTAAGTTATGTAAGGAAAAAGTAATCGAGCTAGGTTTCCATAAGTCAAAGATAAAAATTTATAGAGAAGAAGGTAGAAGTGGAGAAGATATTAATACAAGGTTAATATTTAAAGAAATGCGAAAAGATATGGCAAATGATAAACTTTCAGTTGTTATTTGTACTCATCCAGACCGCTTAAGTCGAAGTATGCTAGGTAAATTAACGGTTTGTGAAGAGATAAAAGACAATAATGTAGAGTTGTTTTTTACAGATGCAGAGTTTAAAAATGATATAAATGGTAAATTCTATTTTAATTTACTTTCTTCAATTGCTGAATACGAGTTAGATTTAATCAAGAAACGAACTACTCGTGGAAGACTTTCAAAAGTTAAGAACGAGAAAAAAATAATGCCTATGAGAATCGCACCATTTGGTTATGATAAAAGTGTTGATGGTCAATTAATCGTCCATCAACAAGAAAAACAGTACGTTCAAATGATATATGAATGGTACGTAATTGAAAGACTTACCTTACGGGAAATTGGAGGTCGTTTATATAAGATGGGGGTGAAACCAAAAAGAGCTGAAAGCTCAAATTGGTCTGCATCCAGTATCAGTAGAATACTAACTTCTAAGATATACATTGGTAAATATTATTATAATCGAAGAGCTACTAAAAAGGTTAAGGGGGCAATAACAGCTGGAGGAAACCCCAAAAAAACGTATGAATTTAGACCAGAAGAAGAGTGGTTGGAGATTGATATACCACCTATAGTTGATGAAGAACTGTGGAATCAAGCCCAACAACAAAGAGATAAAAATAGTAAGAACAAGCACGTTGGCAGCAAAAAATATGAATATCTTTTGAAGTCAATATTGAAGTGTGGTCATTGTGGTAGAACATATGATGCAACTACTTACAGTGGTCGAAAAGATGCTAAGACCGGTGAATCAAAAAAATATAGAAGCTATCGGTGTCCCAACAAGTTCCCCAGAAAATATGGACCTGAGATTTCTAAGTGTAAAGTTCCTACGGTGAAAGCAGAAGAAATAGAAGGATATTTATGGGATAAAGCAGTTGAAATCATTACAGATCCAGAAAAGTTTATAGTAAGACTGCAAAATAATAATGATGACTCTTTAAAGGCAATTAGAGATCGGATTTTGCAGTTTGAAAAAGATCTTACAAAGAAAAAAAGAGCACTTGAAAGAGTTGATACGGCATATTTTGAAGCCGAAGACAATTATGATCTAGAACGCTATAAAATAAGAAGAGATGATTACAAAAAGGAAATTAAAGCAATCGAATTAAATGTTAAAAATGATCAAGATAAAATTGATTCTCAGAAATTACATGATCTTACTGTTGAGCAAATGACGCAAGTTATAGAAAAATTTAAAGAAATGCTCTCTGATGTAAACGGAATTGACTTTAAAACTAAGCGAGATATTATTTTAATGCTTTTCGATGAAATAATATTAACATTTGGGGATGATGAAGAGCTAAATGTAACGTCTGTAGGATTATTTAATAAACTTTATTCTGAAATTGACGTTGGAGTTAGTTCACAACGTCAAAAAGTTTGAGAACACGAAAGAAGATACAGAAGATCTTATTTCAATTGGAACCATAGGTCTCATCAAAGCAATAGAAAGTTATTCCTCTGGAAAAGGAACAAAGTTGGCAACCTATGCAGCGAGATGTATTGAGAATGAAATTCTCATGCATCTGAGAGCATTAAAGAAAGTACGTAAGGATGTTTCTCTTCATGACCCGATCGGACAGGACAAAGAGGGAAATGAGATTAGTTTAATTGATGTTTTGCAGGCCGACACGGATGATTTGGCGGAGCAAATCCAGTTAAAAATGGAGAAAAAACAAATATATGAGTATATTCATATTCTTGATGGCAGAGAAAAAGAGGTCATCGTAGGAAGATTTGGTTTAGATAAACAAAAAGAAAGAACGCAGAAAGAAATAGCTAAAGAATTAGGAATCTCAAGAAGCTATGTATCTCGAATTGAGAAACGGTCGTTAATGAAGTTATTCCATGAGTTTTATCGACACCAACGTGCAGCTTTAAAGAGGGAAGCAGATTAGAAATAAACAGGATGGTAGATATCGGTTATCGATATCTACCATCCTTTTCGATTGAAATTTCACGGTGATAATGATCAATACTATTATACTTAGCCCCTAACAATTTTAGTTATACAAACCATCATTGTACGTTTTTCAAATACCTCGATTGTGAAACTTCCATATATTGAATACGGACACAAGATTTTACCACCCTTGCCATCTTTTTTACCAATGAACGCCAAGAGATTTACTACACATCGCCAGTACATTTACCAATGAAATAAAAGGCACTCCTGAATAAAATACGAAGCCCAAATGTGCATAAAATAATGCATATTTGGGCTTCTTTGAAATTAAAGGTAATTGAACTAACACTATCCCGTTACTTTAAGTACATTTTTTCACAAAGTTAGTACAAATAGATGTTGTTTGAATGCGCAGTATAGTTGTACTGCGCAGCAAATGGCTTCGTTTTGTTAGATTTTGTTAATCAACATAAGCTCCCTCTAGTGCAATAACAATCAAGATAAAGTGGTCAATAATTATGTTTTCTCTTTATTAATTCATAATAAAGACCTGTAACCGTTTGAACCACCAGGAAAACAATCAAGGAGTAATACTGTTTATAACCATTTTGATATTGGATTACTTCCATCCATATTGATACCCTCTCCATGACCAGTCCAATTATAGTCCATCCAATTACATAAAATAAAAATTTCTTTTTATCAATTTTAAGTCTTTCATAAAAATAAATAAAAAAATAACTGAACGTAGCAAATGAAAAATAAGTTAAAAGGTCAAATAACTCGTACTTGTTTGAGTCATTTACTTTATAGAAATCAAGTAAACTTCCACCAATCGTGAAGTCAAATAAAGTTGAATAGGCAAATCCCCACACCAAAAACATTAATGTAACATCACGAGGTAGTTTTTTAGGGAAAAGAAAAAAGGCACCATATGCAATAATTAACATTGACAAGATATATATCTCGTTTTTATCGAAATTCAAATATAACATCATGTGTTATTCACCTCATGATAGGCTATTTTCCTAAACATTTTGAAAACATAATATCCAATGAGGTGAAGCGTTAAAAAGTATATACCATCGTACCCAAAGTTCCATTTTTTATTTGTTGTTATATTGAATTGTGTAGAGAGAAAACTTAACCCCAGCATTATTGCCACAGTAGAAATGACAATTATAGCCGACTTAGCGCCACTATTACTTTTTTGAATTAGATTCAACTGCATTATTATTAACATGGGAATTATTACACTGCGGTTGAGAATATACGCAGTATAATCAACACCATTTTTCGTAAGCGTTATTAATTTAAATTCTTCAATAATTATCCAGGAAAAATTAATACTTACGATTAATATGATTAAGTAAACAAATGTGTTTTCTACAAGCGAAAGTTTTTTTGGCATAACTGCAAAAGCCACACATACTAGCCAAGAAGCGAAAAAAAACACTGTAATCCCCATAAAACCCTCCAAGTCGTATATTCTTAATCTTATTATTCGTCCTGAGTAAATAATTATTCCTATTCTTTCCTAAAAACGTTAAACATAGATTACTGAGTTATCCTGCTCTTTAGTAAAATAGGAGCTGTCGCTATCGATAACTCCTTGTTCCACTCTTATCTTCGTTTGTTGAAGAACAATTATAATGTTCCAAAAGTTTTTGATTTACTTATTCGGTATGTAATTAGGTAAAGTACATTCTTTCACAAAGTATCCTAAAAAAGAGAACATTTACTGCGAAGTATGTGTCTATTCAGTCTCATTTTAAATAATTATATTGTTCATTAGGGGTCATTCCTTTTACATTTTCATCGTGTATGGCTTCAGCTACCAACTCGCTACAAAGGTACTCATTAGGATTGTTCCACGCCTTGTCGCCATATCGAAATCCGTACCATACAAAATTAACCAAGTCGTAACGCTTGCCTACGTGTTTTAACGCTAATTCAACGTCACCGTCAACTCTGATAATCTCGTAATCTTCGAGGTCGAATTCTCGTACTTGTACCCCTCTTGGAAAGCGTGAGTCTAATATGTGTTTATCATCAATCCGAATAGAAACATGAGACCATTTACCTTTGTCGAACTGACGAATGACTTTAGATAGACATTCATCAGATCGTGAAAAGATAATCTCCATTACCAAGCAACTCCTTTTACTTCATCTAATGTTTCGCAACCACTAGTCATTTCTTTAAGTTGGTCATACTTAAACAATTGTTCTTTCTTATGTCCAAAAGCTTCTGAATAAACTGTAAGCCATTCATCTCTGGTATGATCCACATAACCAAAGTCTTCCGTCTTCCACATTATATTTGTGATTGTGGTATTCCTGTTAACTCTCATCCTTCTGACCAACCATATTAAATTTGATCATCCCGATTCGTTCTATAAAAATAGCTATTTCTAGAGGTAAACCCCTTTACAATGGCTATTTCACACATGTAATTCATTTCATCTTTTTTAAGCTACTTCGCTTCATCTAAGTCTAACCCCGCGTAATCAAACGTAGGGTTAGCGATTCGTACTTTCGCCTGTTCAACTAATTGTCGGTACTGCGATAAGTTAAATATACGCTTATAATGCTCTCTAATTTCATTCATATTATATGCCTCCTGCATCAAGACGTACCAAAACATCAAGCATTTGTTTATCTAAGATGGATACTCCAGTAGCAATATCGCTCTGCTTACTAACCACACCATAAAATGATGATTTTAACGAGGAATTATAGTTTGCGATTACCTCTTGCGTATTTGTTGTAAAGTCATATTTATCTAAAATTTCGTATGTTACTGTATATGCTGATGTTGTGTCGATGCTTGAATCTGTACGTTCACGAACATGAATATGATCAGAAATAATATCTTGTGATTCAAGATCCATATCTCTTACAGGGGGAGAGTAGGATTGTAAAGCGTGAAATCCAAAAGGACTGTAACCAATAATAGCGCCAACTAAACCATCATTCAAATGCTTACCTCCATGTTAAAAATGTAGATAGTATAATTAGTGAGTTAAACTTTCATACTATCTGCTTGAAATTTATTGTTTTTCTTTACTACGTATAAAATTCCTATTGTGTCGCATCATGTTTCAAATCCACCATAAAAGTGAGTTGGTTTTTCATCATTCTTGTTCCACTAAGGTGCGTATGTTCAATAAGAAGAACGGAATCCTTTGTGGAAGGATTCTCCCCGTTAGCACCATAATAGAAGCTACGACTTCTTCCACTATCACCCCCGCTTGTTTAAGTGTTATTCTTTACATGCTCTTAATAAAGCTTTTGTACTACATTATGTATTTAATTTACCGATTTCAATAGCTTTATATTCTGCTGTTATTTCTTTCTTTAAATGTTTTAAAATTCATAGCGAATAGAAGAAAGAATGTTCATAGAACTCCACAAATCAACATTAAAAAACTTTTAAAGGCATTAAATATAAAATATGTGAGTAGTTCCAAGACTGGATTTATCATAGGATCGATTTTAAATGCTATCGGTCGAGTTCACGATCCGAATGTGGCAGTTAAACTGTTGACAAGTGACGAAACAATCGTAAATGATTTTAAAGATTTAATTGAACTTAATACAAAACGTAAATCTATGACATTAGAATAATTTTCCATTGGCGAGAAGCAAATTATGGAGAATAAGCCTCAAAACCAACCTATCATTGTCGTACACGGTAATTATTTTAAAGGCATTATGGGGATTATTGCTTCAAGAATTGCGGAAAAGTATAAAAAGCCTTCTATAGTTATTAGTGAATGTGGCACAGCTTCTTTCCGAGGAGTAAATGGCTCTGACTTTTCGATCAGTAATACGCAAGAGTTCCTAACCCAAGTTTCGGTAAAATTATCATTTTTAGATGGAATATCACAGAATCATTTGAATATTATGGTACAATTTCTATAATATTAGTATTCTCAGAAAGGTAGGTGTCATATAAAATCAGTAATGTCATACAAAAATTATTTGATAGGTGGAGAGAACCAAGCATGGTCTTTTCGATGATTTCAATTTTATCTGTTGTATTGATGCTTGGCCTTACTTGGTTAATTGTGTATTTGACAGGTGGTACTTTGTTTGTATATCCTCATTTAATGTATATTCCTATTGTCTTTTCCGCCTTTCTTTTTGGTGTAAAAGGTGGAATTATTACAGCAATTATTGGAGGAATTGTCCTTGGCCCATTCATGCCTTTAGACGTTGAAAAGAATATAAGTCAATCATTTCACGCTTACATATATCGTACAATTTTCTTTATATTAATTGGAGGGATAGTTGGAAGTATATCAACGTTACTTAAATTACATTTGATAAGAGTTCAGGAAACTTTAGAAAAAATGTCAATTATTCAAGGTAAAACATTAATTAATTATGCAAAGATGGTGGCGGTTCGTGATGAACAAGTTGGATTTCATTGTGAGAGAGTCGCATATAATGCTCTTTTAGTTGGACATGCTCTAGGTTTAAAAGAACAAAATATCGAAGCACTATACTGGTCTGGATTATTACATGACGTAGGAAAAATCGGAGTTAAGGAGAAAATACTATTAAAACCTGGTAAATTATCAGTTGAAGAATTTGAAGAAGTAAAAAATCACACTGTTATTGGACATGAATTAATTACTTCTTTGTCTAGTGATATGGACTTAGTTGCGGAAGGCATTCGTTCACACCATGAAAAATGGAATGGAGATGGATATCCTGATGGATTAAAAGAAGAGAAAATTCCTTTGTTCGGAAGAGTTCTATCTATTGTTGATGTCTTTGAAGCATTAACTTCTGAAAGACCCTATAAAAATGCATGGACACCAATAGAAGCCATCAATTTTATACAGACACATAAGGGGATTCATTTTGATCCTAAGTTGGTGGATATTTTCGAACATTTGATTCAAGAAGAAAAAATATGGATATCAAATAAACGAATAAATCTAAACAAGAAAATAATACCCTCAAAGTTTAATAAAAAATTGATGAATTATTAATATTAAATAAAACCATGTTTAGTGCTAACGGGGATTCATTAAATAGCATAAATCATATAAAAAGGCTTTGGAGAACTGAACTGTAACCTATAAACTGTCCATTTTATAGGTTACAGTTCAAATAACTTCGGTTTTTTCTTTTAGAATTTTCCCCCCGTTCTTACGACAACAGCAACGAAAGCGTTTTTCGCTATCGCTCTATGTTTGTACAGGTGCTTTTTCACGTGTTCAATTTCTCTAATTAAACTAACGGACGGTTAGCGCAATAGGGGATTAATAAACAACCTTTCATTCTTATAACTTTCCCTACAACTTCTCTGGACCTACTTCTTTCATTCCGATTTTTTTATAAAACTTAATTGTAGGGGTATTGTTTTGGGATACTCTTAGATGATACTCACTTACTTTATTATTCTTAAAAACTCTTTTGCATAATTGTGTAATTCTGTTCCTTTAACCTTTCCACGTATTTCAGGTATTAAATAATACAGATGTACATACCTGATGTTTCTGTCTTCATATTCACGAATGGATAATTCAAGTCGGCCAATGTATTCTCCACCTTCTTCAACTAAAACAAAACCTTTAGAGAAATCGTTTATTTTCCCTTCTAACCAATTTAGATACTCCTCTTCGTCAAAATTTAAATTATCACCAAAGCTATTTTAAATGAATCTTTACGAAATTTAACTATTTGGTCTTGATGTTATTTAATATCAATGCCATCAAATTGCACACTACCACCCTTTGAAAATATAGTTTCCTAGTTCAATTGACCTCCGCAATAGCGCATCAACAGGGCGATGGCTTCTTGCACTAACGCAATCCGTTAGAAAGAAGCAAGCTACCCTTTAGTACCTAACTCCTATCGATTCTATCTGCAACAATCTGCGCGATTGTGGAACAACGTATGTAGAAAATGATCAAACTTTATTATAAAAGCGAAACTTAAATCTGCTGGTGAAGATACGCTTTGTATGATAGTTTAATCTATATTGAAAGTCCGAGACCTCATTGTTTGATGCGGTCAGTCTTGTTTCTTTTAAAACTAATTTAGATAACTTGGCCTGATTTCGCCTTACTCTTTTTTAAACGAGCAATTACTAGAATACCTAACCTATTTTCCATAAAATAAATCATTTTCCCCATCGTAAAAATAACTTTTGTTGAGCCTCTAATTGCCAAGGTTTTACATAATGCTTTTCCACCGACCGTTAATCCAGCTACAACACTGGTGAATGCGACGGCAGTCACTGAATAATAAATTGAATTATCGCTTTGGCCAGCCATGAGTGTTAGCTGTAACACGACAGACGCTGTAACAGTTCCACTTACAATTCCAGCAATGTCTCCAACCACATCATTAAAAAAACTTGAAAAGATCTCTACATTTTTACATATATGAATGGCCTCCCGTGCACCTTTTATTTTTTTTGATGCCATCGCATGGAAAGGTACTTCCTTTGCCGCAGCAGCAGACAATCCAATTGTATCTGATATAATTCCAAATGAAATAAAAAATAAAACAATAATAATACCTATTATAATATTAGACTTTGATAAGAAGATTGTGGAAAGTGTTGAAAAGACCGCAGCTAGTAATATGGTTAAGATTGTAACTTTTGAACTCCATCCTAATGACTTCACAAAATAATTACTCATTTAACACACCATCCTAAAAAGGAAGGAATCTCCTTTTGTATTTGGTAATAACTTTAGTCTACAGAAAAAAATATGTCAATGAGTAAAAAAAGTTTACTTAAGGAAACATTTAATTAAATCTATGGTTAAAAATAAGGGATGGTAAGGTTCACCACAATTAATTTCAAATTAGTATGCGTTATATAAATTTTAATTATTCAACAATCAAGGCGCGTTTGTGGAAGATGATAAGCCTAATTCCAAGTTAAAAATGCGGAGGGATTAGGCTTTTTTATCTTTCAAAATCCTTAACGTTGTAAATACGCGTACTCGTTACCCATGGGTAACTGCATTGGCGATAAGTCATAAATCTAAAAGAAGGCATGTATGTAAAGGGGCGGAGAGTACGGAATGATTGAAAAGTGTGCGGGACACGAACGTGTATTTGGCAAGTAAAAAATG